>CAMLGP010000496.1 GCA_946479535.1 uncultured Bacteroidota bacterium | reverse complement strand
GGAATAAATGTATTCTCACAGGAGAATCCCTGGCCCAGGAATCGCTTAAACCCACCATTAGGTTTATATACCTCATAGTATCGATAGAGATAATCCCATCTCATTTGGTCAATGACAATACCAACCACCAATTTGGGTCTTTGAACTGTTTGAGCAGGCAAAAACTGGTAAGAAATGAAAAGAATAAACAACAGGGAATATCTCCGCATAGTATCAGTTAATTTAAACAAATGTAATTAAATCAGGACTTGAAAACTTTTATGGGAAAAGAGTAACTAATTAATCATATTAGTCTTGAAAAAGCAAAAGATGCCAAAAGTGAAACTCCGCCTACTACCCACCAGAGAACCATGAATCCCCGGTGCTCTACAAGCTGGGCGCCCAGTAATGGTCCCAGGGTTTGCGCAGCGGACCAGGCCATGGTATAAAGAGCAGCATATTGGCCCCTGTTAGAAGGGTGAGTGCGTTTTACCCAGTAGCTATTCATGAAAGGCATGGAGAATATTTCACCGAATGTAACAGTGATCATCATGACCATGGCTACAACAGTTCCGGATGCCGGAATATTCAGGGCCATAAACGATAATCCTACCAGGGCCACACCTGAGGTGATATAGATCATGCTTTTTCGCTTTCCTTCCAGTTTATAAACCAGCACCATTTCTACCAGCGCTATGATAATACCGTTAATGGCCATAAGTAAACCAATATAGGGTTCAGAAAATTGCAATTCTTTGCGGAAGAATACCGGAAGATTGGTAAATAGCTGGAAAAAGCAACACGCAAACAGCATGGTTACTGAAATGAAGAGCAGGTAGGTTTTATCGCGGTAGGCAGATAAGACCGGAGAACTGACAGGAGTTTTATGATGAGCTCTGAAATCTACTCGTTTAATGAAAGCCCACATTAAGAGTGCTGCGGTTATATTGGTAAAGCCATCAACCCAAAACAATAATTCATAATTTATATGGGCCAGGAATCCACCTGCAGCACTACCTACTGCCCATCCAATATTGATGGCAAGCCTGTTCAATGCATAGGACCGGGTGCGGTTCTCCTCTTTGCTATAAAAGGCAATGGCAGTTGTATTGGCCGGACGGAATGCTTCGTTTACAAAACTGAGCACGTAAGTGAACAGGCAGATCAATGGATAGGTTTTCATCTGCCCAAGGGTAATGAACAGCAGGCCACCCCCAATCAGAGTAATTAGTTGTACAGGATAAAATCCGATCTTATCAGTAAGCCTTCCGCCAAACCAGGCACCGCAAAAAGCACCCGCACCAAAAAGACCAAAAACAAATCCGGCCTGCCCAATGCTATAACCCATTTTATCGCTCGTAAGGTACAATGTCATGAACGGGATCACCATGGTTCCGCTCCTGTTGATGAGCATCACCAGTGATAATAGCCAGGTTGATCTGGACAATCCCAGGTAGGCATTGCGATATGTCTGAGTTGCAGCCCTTATCATAAGGAAGGCAAATATATTAAAGAAGAAGGAGGCAAATATTCAGGTATGAAATATCCCTTTTGGCATTAGTACTTTTCCCGGAAAATTGCTATTGGCCTGCTATTTGGCGAGCCGTATCTTGTCAATAAAGCCAATACATTATGAATAGAACCGGTAGAATGATCAGGATATTTCGGTTTGTCCTTTTTGTCTTTGCTTTTATTTACTACCTGATGTTATTGGAGGGATGTAAGAAGTCAGCCAAAGATATTTCGGAAGATCACCCCACTAATCCAGTAAATCCAGGCTCCAATAGCTGCAATGCTACAAAAGCCAGTGTAGAAGCCATCAATATTTTTCCCGCAGATAATCCATGGAGAAAAGATATTTCATCCAATCCTGTTGATCCTTTCAATACAGAGATCATTGCCGGTTTTTCAGCTAATGCAATCAAGGCAGATTTTGGAAGTGGTCTCTGGCAAAATGCACCTATCGGCATCCCTTATGTTGCTGTTTGTAGCAATCAGGCCAGGATCCCAATCACCTTCACGGCATACGGTAATGAAAGCGATCCCGGCCCGTATCCCATTCCATTAAATGCTCCAATTGAAGGCAATGGTACTGGTGATGCACATGCAATTGCTGTTGATATTGAAAATGGCAAATTGTATGAACTCTTTAACGCGCATGTTAATGGTAATCATTGGGAGGCTGCTTCCGGAGCCATATTTGATCTGAAATCAAACCAGATGCGACCCGAAGGATGGACCTCTGCAGATGCAGCGGGCCTTCCTGTATTTGCTGGTCTTGTTCGTTATGATGAAATAGCAAAAGGGGAGATTGATCATCCCATCCGCTTCACACTCTCTTCTACACTGGTTAAGAAAGCATATATCTATCCTGCACAACATAAGGTGAACAGCACCGGCGGAACTTATAGCCTGCCTTTCGGTGCCAGGATCCGGTTAAAGGCCAACTTCAATATCAGCAGCTACTCTGCAACCAACCAGGTTATTCTTAAAGCCATGAAGAAATATGGGTTGATCCTGGCTGATATTGGAAGCAATCTCTATATCAGCGGTTCGCCTGATGAACGATGGAACAATGATGACCTCCGTAAATTGGGGCAGCTACACGGATCCGATTTTGAGGTGGTGAAGTTCAACAATTAATTACTTATTACAGATAGTGAACTTGTTCAGAAAGCCTAGAATTTATGCACAAGGGTAAGTCCATTGCTTTCTCCAAAAAACGGCATTATAGCTGTCTTTCTGTCTGCCAGTTTCTTATTGCGATGAATTCTTGGAATGATAAGTCCGGAAGCTGTTCCCATCGTTACGCCTACTATAAGGTCTGAAGGAAAATGCCTGCCTCCGAGATACCTGCCAATCGCGGTTCCTGCAGTTGCAGCACCTGCAAGGGTATAAAAAAGCCATTTGAATTTTGATTCAGGATGATAATCCGAAAATACAGTAGCCATAAAGAATGTGGAGGTTGCTACCAGTGCAGGATGACCTGCATAAAATGAATTACGGGAACCACCTCTCAATTTAAAATCTATCGGTGTTTCAGGATTATAAGTATATGGACGATAACGGTCTCCAAAATAAACCGCACTTACATAAGGAACACCAGTAGCCCCCATTGTTTCAAGATAAAGCAGAACCAGTTTCGGAAAGTCTTTCCTTGTTCTTTTATCCAACAAAAAGAGCAGCGGCAATGGTTGGGAGCCATAGAAGAAAATATCTGCAACTTTAGTTGCACGCTCACTATAGTGCTTTGTGGCAGAACGGTCAAACCGGTTTACATTTCTTGGATCCAGGCTTTCCACTTCATCAACGGTTAGCCGTTCTTTATTATAGATCTTGGAGAACCCATAAAGAGTGGTAACGGTTGTTACAGCAGTAACCGGGATATCAATTCCAGGTTTGATCTTATAAATGGGCTCTTTCTTTTGCGAACTTTCCTGGATAATTATTTTGGTAACCGGTTCATTCA
>CAMLGP010000495.1 GCA_946479535.1 uncultured Bacteroidota bacterium | reverse complement strand
CCGCGTCAGCTCGCGCCCGCTGCTCCAGATCCCATTGCCCATGTGCGCATAGGTATTATAGGTAATACCTGCTTGGCCTAGATCACGCAGATGCTGTTTATACTGTTCTATCTTTTCTTCTCTGCCGGGGAGGTTTAATACTATTTTCTCTTCATTGTGAACAGACCGGTTACCAAAACCATAGACTTCAAGCCCGGCATCATTAAAGTATTTTTTTCTATCGGAGTAATATTCTGCAGAAGCTTTGGTTTCATCAGTCCATAAAACCACATGCTTCATACCCATCTGCCTGTAAAAGCTCAACTCATTTGCAGTAGCATCTAATGGTGCCTGAATGGCAATTCTGATAGTAGATTCTTTAAATGCTCCCGCAAATCCTGATTCATATTGATCATTTGCTTTAATATGTAATGTTTCAGCCAGGGCAGTTCCTGCTCCCCCAACAGACATTGCAGCTAATGCCATACTTTTCTTTATAAACTCTTTGCGATTATCTTTCATAATGACAATTATCGTTGGTATCTGTTAGGTTATTTCTTTGAGGGCAATGCAAAACAGAGATAGGTACTACCGCGCGCCATTCCATATTTGCCACCTCCTGCCGCTATGGCCACAAATTGTTTTCCATCCTTCATATAGGTAATTGGAGTTGCAACAGCTCCAAAGGGAAGTTTATATTGCCACACAACTTTACCTGTTTTTGTATCAAATGCTCTCAGGTTCTGATCATAAGTTGCTGCAATAAATAAAAGACCTCCTGCAGTAACCACTGGTCCACCATGATTTTCTGTACCTGTTGGCGCCATCCCTTTTTCTGTCAGTGCAGGATATTCACCCAATGGCACCTGCCATAGGTAATTTCCGGTATTCATATCCACTGCATTTAATACACCCCATGGCGCTTTTATGGCTGGATAACCTTCTTTGTCTCTGAATTGCTGTGTACCATTACTTAAAAATGGAGGAACATATTTGGCACCAGTTGAAGCCGTTGATACCATATCGGTAACAGGTTCGGTTTTCAATAGAAAATTAACTAAAGACTCCCTGTTCTCTTTTGAGAGATGTCCAAAAGCAGGCATACGTCCCCGTCCATTTTCTAATACTTCGGAAATCTGGGTAGCTGATAATCGTTTTCCAACCTCAGCCAGTGAAGGCACTGCCTGAGATCCGTCACCAACAGCCGCGGTTTTCCCATCCCCATGACAGGCCCCGCAATTTGTATTATATAATAGGGAACCTTTGGTTTGCATGGTTGGATTTTGTCTCATGATCTGCCACCAAAGCATATTGTTTCCATTTACATACAATATACCATTGGGATCCGCTGCACTGCCACCATATTCAGCACCACCACCAAAACCAAAATATAAAGTACCCTTTAAGCTTGGCGGCTGGTAATTACTTCCTGTAATACTATTCTGAAAACGCTCCAGTACATAGGCTCTTGCTTCAGGGGTACGGTCAGTGATGTTTTCCTCAGTTAAAGTCTGCATGGTAAATGGTGCAGGTTTAACAGGAACTGGCTGAGTTGGCCAGGGCTGCTCTCCTGGCAATGCCGGTGCTACTGGAACTGGCGTTTCCTTTACATCAAATAGTGGCTCTCCACTATCACGATTAAAAATGAAAATTTTACCGTCCTTGGTTGACTGTGCAACTGCTTCTACAGGCTTCCCATTTTGTTTAACCGTTAACAGTACCGGAGGTTGTGGAAGGTCTTTATCCCAGAGATCATGGTGTACGATCTGGTAATGCCATACCCTTTTTCCGGTCAGTGCGTCCAGCGCAATCACACAATTGGCAAAGAGATTTTGTCCGATACGGGCGCCTCCATAAAAATCTGTTGCAGCAGAACCCGTTGAAGCATACACCACTCCCCTTTTTTCGTCTATAACCAATCCGGCCCAGGAATTTGCGCCACCTAATTTTTTGTAAGAATCCTTAGACCAGGTCTCATACCCATATTCGCCGGGAAGCGGGATTGTATGAAACACCCACACCAGTTTTCCTGTCTTTATACTATACGCATTAATGTATCCTGGAGGTGCATCAGGCCCTTCAGACATGCTGGAACCTATTATGAACAGATCCTTAAAAACTGCACCCGGAGAAGTATTTCTGTAGAAAGCGCCGCGTGGATCATATCCTAATACATCTTTATCCAGGCCTGCATACAGATCTGCTTCTCCATTCTCTCCAAAACTTTTGATTTGCTGACCTGTTAATGCGTTAACAGCAAAAATGCTCGTTCCTGCCGTATAGATGATCCGTTTGTCATCTCCCTCTTCCCAATAATTAACTCCCCGAATTGCATGATTTTGCAATCGTTTGGTACTCGCTGTTTTGGGATCAAACTTCCAGAGCTCTTTACCTGTAACAGGATCAAGAGCAAAAAGCTTCATGGTGGCAGTTACCCCGTAAAAGATACCGTTGACAACGATTGGCTGTGTTTGCATTTCACCGTTTTCGCCAGTGTTATAGGTCCAGGCCAGTTGCAGATCTTTTACGTTTTTGAGGTTGATCTGGGTCAATGGTGAATACCGGTCACCGCCCTGGTTTCCACCATAAAAGGCCCAGTCCTGGTTCTTTATCTTGTGCTTGTTATTCTGGAAAATTGTGCAGCCCCATATAAAGACGGCTATCAGCAGAGCAATTCGTAGGGAGAGTTTCATTGGCTATTCTATCCGGTAAGTAATTTATGCCTAAAATATTCAGACTGAGGTAAGTTAGGCCCTGATCGGATAATTAAACATTAATACTGTGATTAATAAAGCATTAATCGAAATTCAAAGCGGAGAATTTATTCCGGAAAGGAAATTTCTTCGAATGTCTTATAGTTATCAACGTTAGTAGCAGGAGCAAAGAAGCAGATCACTTTCATTTCAACATCCCCCGTATTTTTCAGCATATGTACCTTCCCCTGCTCAAAAAGAATGGCAGAACCTGCCCTGACCTGGCCAACTTCCCCTTCAATCATTACTTTTCCTGAGCCACTAATTATATAGATCAATTCTTCACTATTGGGGTGCGAATGTGCAGGACGGACTGTTTCACCTGGTAACACACGAATGACACAAACAGATAAATTTTTAGCTGCAAGTGAATTTTCATTAGCCAGCCAGCGCATAAATCTGCCAGGGTGCTGCACCTCAGGAACCTCGGTTTCATGAATGATGGTCATACAGGTTTATTTTTAAGTTCCTTTATGGTAAAAGATTTTAATATCCTTTCACTCAATTTTGCTGCATCTAAACCATAATAGGCGGATAACTCAGTATAAGTGCCGGAATGAATATAATGATGCTCGCCGTGATCAGTTGTATTAACGGGAATGAGCTTCTGCAGATTGATTGTTTTTTCTCTTTCAAACAGTACCTTTCTGAAATTGGTCCATATAAACCCATTATTCTGCTCGGCAATAAATACCGGCTTTCCAGACTGATACAGAGTAA
>CAMLGP010000494.1 GCA_946479535.1 uncultured Bacteroidota bacterium | reverse complement strand
TCCTGTATAAGAAACATCAGATATCTCGTTATGAGTGATTGTTACCTCCTTTACATATCCAGCTCCAATTCCCACACATCCCCAATCTTCATTCGTTACATTCGTAACAAGATTATTGCTAATCATCAATCCCCTGGTTACCTCACGTTCATCTCTGGGCTGATAAGGAATGTGTATTTCTGTCGCCTCATCGGAATATATTCCTGCCAGAAGGCCTGTACCACCAATGTCCCTGAAAAGGTTACCATTGACAGTACAATCATAATTACCTTTTTCAATATCCAAACCAGTTGAAGCAAGATGCTGAAATGAGCACATTTCAAATTGAACCGATCCGGCATAATTCAATTCCACTGCTGCTGCAGGTCGTCCCACCCATGCCTGATTTTCCAATGTCTTTTTATCAGGTGTTCCGGGGATCTTCAATTTATAGGCATCGGTCATATACATGCCATCCTGATGAGGAACATGCCCATACAAAGAAGGCCGTAACCAGCCTGTATGTTCAAAACTTATTCCCTTGAAATATATATTTGATACAGGACGATCAATTGTTCCTTCTATCTGAACCAGCGTTTCCAACGCTGGAGCTGTAACAGTTGCCTTTGTAAGATCTTCTCCGGTCCCTGGCCAGTAATATAATTTGCGATTGCGCACATCCAGCCACCACTCTCCCGGTTCATCCAGGAATTGCAGTGCATTGGTTAAATAAAATGCACTGTTACCCGTTTCGGAAGATATCCAGGGAGCTGGCCAGGGATGCTCGCTTTGGATTTTGCTTTCCGGTTGCTGGAAGAATAATTTACTGCTGTCTCCATGTACCTCTATCTTCCTGATTCTAAGTATGGCTATAGCCCACCATTGATGGATGAACATTTCCATTCCTTCAGCATTCTGGAGAGAAGATGTTTTGGGTGTTGGAACCCAGCAGGTCTCTTCTTTCTTATTCCAGCTCAATATGCGATACATACTGTCTGCATTCCTGTCTCTGGCCCTGATAGCTTTTACATTATTGATCCATAACTGGCGGAAGGGAATGAAGTTGCCATTTACGAGGGGCACATCTGCTACCCAGATCTTACCGTTGGCTTTTTTTGATAACCCGGGAATTGATTTGGTCAGGCGCAACCAGTTGCCAATAGTAAAGCCTCCGCTCACTACTGGGTTAGAACCTGGCAGGCTTTCTATATAGGTAGGACTTGAAGCTGTTCCTGCATCTTCGGGCCGGATAAAAACGGGCTCATATAAACTATAAGTACCGCTGGCAAGAATAATATGAACGCCACCTGCAATAGATGGATCATTCTGTCTGCGTATCTCACGCACTTTTCGCAACGCACTGGCTAATGTAGCTAGTGGCTTATCAATTGTTCCGGGATTGGAGTCTGAACCATTGGGTGCAACGTAAATATCAACAGCATGTCCATAACTGGCAATTAGCATAAAAAATGCAAAAAGACACAGAGGCAATCGTTTGATCATTTTTTACTGTTGGCGCTATAAATGTCCTTAACTAGCAGGCATTTAGCAAATAAATGTACCCCCCGATGCTACCTTAAAAAATGTGAGTAACCACTAAAAAGATGGCAAATCTTACTATTTTACTATTGGCCCTGGAATACCTTTTTGAGGTAGGCCACATTTGCCCCATAATTACCTTTTACATCCGATGGCTTGTGAGCATCCCGGCTTCTTTCTATCACCAGCCATCCACTCCATTTCATCTTATCAAGAGTGGCCCTGACTTTCAGCATATCGATCTGTGGATCATTTTGCAGCCAGACACTGTCCTTATTAGTTGCGTGGATCGCGCAAATCCTGTCTTTCCCCAATATCTGTAATTCATTTATAAGGTCACGGCCTTCCTTTAGGGGATTTGAGAAATTGAAATAGATCTTTATTCCTTTTGAATTGATCTCCTTCAGCAATTGCACTTCTTCGGTTGCACTAAGCGCTGTTTCAATACCAATAACCACACCTGCCGACTCCGCCATTTTACCTGCCACTTTTAATCTGGCTACTACCGAATCCCTCACGCCGGGGTTCTTTTTAAGATCGCACTGAACACCTAAAGGAAGAAAAGCAATTTTTATATTCATCAGTTTCATGGTAGCAATACAATCCTCAATTGATCTTTTATATTCAGCCCTGCCACAGAACGACTGCGCATAATAACCCGTCATGCCAAGCGAGAATAATTCCACCTTCAACTCTTTTGCCTTATCCATGAATTGCTTGCGGACTGAATCCGTCAATAGCTGATTATCAAAAGTGGGTCTTGTTCCCAGGCCACCCATATCCACTTCCAACCCATCTGCTCCAATTTGCCGTGTCAGAGGAATAGCTCCGAGTTTCTGCCGCTTCAATAGCATCAGATCAATCAATCCCACCTTATATCGCTGGTTCTGCTGTGCATAAGAACCAATAGCCTGGAGCAAAAACAAAATACAAACCAGTTTCTTAATCATTTTATTTCCCAATTGATTTATAAAATAATAATTCAAGATTAGCAAACCCTTTCACTGCATTGGCAGGTAATAACTCTCCTTTATCGCCAAATACATATAATGCCTGTTCCGGCTCAATTGTGATCTTTGATTCATCGATCTTTCCTGTAGCATCCTGTATGGCTTTCAGGTTTAGGCCAAGGTACTTTGCCATAAATTCATATACAGCCGTCCTTTTATTAATACCGAAATCATGACCTTCTTCTTTTAAATGAACATTCGTCACCTTTTCCATACTGTTGTACCAGCCATACATTTTCTGCAGGTATAAAAAATCATGTTCCGGCATCCTGTCCGTCCAATCCTTCCCATCACTTACTATTAATTGAGGCCTTGGAGCCGCCATGGCGGCAATCTCAACATTATCTGTATGACCACCACAGTTATGAACAGGCATACCACTTTCACAAGGGCATCCACCATAGAAATAGGATGAAAGTGAAACTACGGGTGCAGATACTTTAATACGATCGTCCAGTGCCGTCATTAATACAGTATGACTTCCCGCACCTGAACCACCGGTCATTGCTACTCTTGCCGTATCTGCATCCTTCAATGACAGTAAATAATCCAGGATACGGATGGAGCCCAATGCCTGTATGGTCATTGATAAACTTCTGCGATGGTCCGGCACCGCAAATTGGAGAAGGGATTCTCCCCATGCAAAAAGATCATAGCTGAAAGCCATGGCACCCATTCTTGCCAGTGCCGCACAGCGGTATTGACAATCCGGACGATAACGCTGTTTTTCCCAATGACCATCCGGATTTAATATTACAGGGATCTTCCCCTTGTATTTTGCCGGCTTGTATAAGGACCCATTGATCCAGACGCCTGGCAAAATTTCAATGGCGATATTCTCTACTGAATATCCATCAAACTTTCTTTTGGGAGTAATGATAGGTTTGGAAGCAGGTCAAAGTGCCTTCGGCGATGTGTATGCCTGGTT
>CAMLGP010000493.1 GCA_946479535.1 uncultured Bacteroidota bacterium | reverse complement strand
GTATCCTTCAGACATTTCGACGATTTCTTCCAACGCATTTCGCAGGTCACTATTATCGTCTACTATACAAACAGAAATTTCAGTCATGAGGCAAAATTGAGATTTTAGCAATAATGTTACAATACCACGAATAGGTATTTTTTAATTGACCAGTATCAATGAATAAGAGTATCCTTCTATAATGAAAAGTCTAAATCTGTCCGGATTGTTTTAGTGTGACGCTTTTGTGTTGTTATTGCTGTGGCAGGCAACGGATTTTTTGCTATTTGGGTACGTAAAGCAAATATTTTTCCTGGAAATAAGGCTCATTAAATATTTCTTTTATCTCAATTACTCTGGGACGGGTGCCACTGTCCTGGACCTCTTTATTGAGATCGCCTCCTTTCAGACAGATCAGTCCGGGGCGATTGGCTTCATTTTCAGTCTTATGGCTCAGCTCTTTGTGCAGAACAGGTTTACTCCAGCGACAGAGTTCATTGAGGGGGGCAACAGCACGGGAAACTACAAAATCAAATTTTCGATTGCGGATATCTTCCACACGGGTGTGCTCTACCGTTACATTTTTCAATTCAATTGCATCGGCAACACCCTGAACCACTTTCAGTTTTTTGCCGATGCTATCAACCAGATGAAATTTAATTTCGGGAAAAAAGATTGCGAGTGGAATACCAGGAAATCCACCTCCGGTTCCAAGGTCAATAATCTCTAATCCTGCTGGAAAATCAAAAGCTGCGGCAATGCTTAGTGAATGGAGAATATGTTTCTCATATAATCCATCCATATCTTTTCGTGAAATAACATTGATCTTTTCATTCCAGTCTTTGTACAATGCATCCAGCAACTGGAATTGTTTTAACTGCTTATCAGTAAAATCATTAAAGTATTTCAGGATAATGTCCATGCCTAGTTCCATTTCTGACTCGGTTTTCTCCAGAGTGCAGGTGCAAAGATGATGTAATAAACGAACATCATCACATCCAGCACCAGGAACCATGGCCACAGATCATCTTCCCCCATTTTCCTCATTGCATTCCTAAAAATAACGGCCTGTGTGATCAGGCGGAGGACGAAGATGCCCAGTGCATATCTCCAGTCATAAAAGATAGCGCTCAATATTAATAAGGGATAAAATAAAAACTGAGTAGTGAAATAAAGACCGAGAAGGAACTTATGTTGTGGCCGGTAGAATTTGGCTGTGGTATAATGTCTTGATTTTTGTTTAAACCAATCTTTCCAGGTGGTTTTGGGAATGGAGCGGGTAATGGCTTCAGGATCGATGGTAATTGCCGTATTTTTTTTAGTGGCTACCTTATTAATAAAAAGGTCATCATCTCCACTTGGAATATGATTAATAGAAGCAAAGCCTTTATTACGAAGGAATAGATCTTTTTTATAAGAAAGATTTCTTCCCACTCCCATGTATGGCATGCCCGCCAGCGCATAAGAAAGGTATTGAAGGGCGGTGTGGAAGGTTTCAAAACGGATCATCTTGTTGAGCATGCCGGATTTTTTATGATAGGCTCCATAGCCAAGCACAATTTCAATATCATCATCATAAGCATCCTGCATTTTCTCAACCCAGAATTCACTTGCAGGTACGCAATCCGCATCTGTGAGCAGTAATACTTCATGCTTTGCTTCGCGAATGCCAATAGACAGGGGATATTTTTTACCGGAGATCAGTTTGGCTTCCTGCGTGAGCTCTACCACATTCAGGGATTTGAAGGTTTTTTTCAGTTCCTGTAAAATGTATTTGGAGTCATCAAGCGAATTATGGTTCACTGCCACCACTTCAAACGTGCTCTTATAGTTCTGAACCAGCACTCCGGGAAGGTTGCGGGCCAGGTTTTCATCCTCATCCCTGGCACAGATGATCACCGAAACGGGATGTTGGCGGGATGATGTTTTCTGTTTGGGTTTGTAGAAAGCGATTTTACTGAAAAGGCAGGCATAATATAAAACCTGGACCAGGGCTGCAAATGCGAAAAGAACAAAGAGAATCTCACTCCAGTTAATTGGTGGCATACACAAAGATAAAGCGAGAAAAACCAGATTTTTGCGTTTTCCATTTTACATTTACCCCCATGGGTGCACTGACTTTTCAATTATTGCAAACGGACACGGGTTCAAAGGCGCGGACCGGGACAATCAGTACGGATCATGGCGAGATTAGCACGCCGGTATTTATGCCGGTTGGAACGGTGGGTAGTGTGAAGGGGGTAACACAAAAGCAGTTAAAGGACGAGGTGAAAGCCTCTATTATCCTGGGAAATACCTATCATTTATATCTGCGGCCTGGTCTGGATGTGCTGGAAGCAGCGGGTGGACTGCATCGTTTCAATGGATGGAACAAACCCTTATTAACAGATAGCGGAGGTTACCAGGTTTTTTCACTGGCTGGTACGCGCAAGATAAAAGAAGAGGGTGTCACTTTCCAGTCACATATTGATGGATCGAGGCATTTGTTTTCCCCGGAATATGTAATGGACATTCAGCGGGTAATTGGTGGGGATATTATCATGGCTTTTGATGAATGCCCGCCGGGGGGAAGTGATTATGATTATGCAAAAAATTCCATGGAGCTAACGCATCGCTGGTTAAACAGGTGCTGGGAACGATTCCATTCAACGCCGGATAAATATGGGTATACTCAAAATCTGTTTCCGATTGTGCAAGGTGGTACTTTTAAGGAACTGAGGAAACAATCCTGCGAGTTTATTGCATCAAAGGGAGCAACGGGAAATGCGATTGGCGGATTGAGTGTGGGAGAACCGGAGGCGGTCATGTATGAGATCTGCGAATGGTGTTGTGATCATTTACCCGTTCAGAAGCCGCGCTACCTGATGGGAGTGGGAACACCCTGGAATATTCTGGAGTGCATAGGCATGGGAGTGGATATGTTTGATTGCGTGATGCCAACACGCAATGGAAGAAATGCCATGCTTTTTACCAGTAAAGGAGTAATTAATATCGACAATAAAAAATGGGAAAAGGATTTTTCGGTGATCGATGATGGTTTTGAATGCGAAACCAGTAATTATTACAGCAAGGCCTATCTCCGGCATTTAATGAAATCAAATGAGTTATTAGGATTGACCATTGCCAGTATTCATAACCTGGCCTTTTATTGCTGGCTGGTGAAGGAAGCAGGAGAACAGATCAGAGCAGGTAAATATTCAGCCTGGAAAGAAGAGATGGTGGAAAAAGTGAAAACGAGACTATGATCCATTAAACTTTATGCAGCCCGTTTTTAATGGCAAACAGTACCAGCCCAACTCGTGACATCACTGCCAGTTTTGCAAACAGGTCATCACGATAACCTTCAACTGTACGAGGGCTCAGGTTCATTTCACTTGCTATTTCCTTATAGGTTTTCTCGGTGCAGGCGAGTTTGAGAAAAGTAAGTTCTTTTTCTGAAAGGCGGGCAATGATGGCGGCATCTGTATTCTGTTCTTCACC
>CAMLGP010000492.1 GCA_946479535.1 uncultured Bacteroidota bacterium | reverse complement strand
TTTACACAATCACCAGACGGTTCCATTTACTTGCTTACTGCAAATGGACCAAGTACTCCTGATGCAATTGGTAACCATGGACTTGGTGATATATGGTTGATAAAATTTGACGATGCTGGGGTATTGCAATGGCAAAAATCTATTGGTGGTAGCAAGACGGAAGATCCATATTGTTTTAAAATTGCACCATCAGGAAATATATATGTGGGCGGTTGGGGGCAGTCACCTGATATTCCGAATTATCACAATGACGATGATATTTTTTTAGCTATAGTGTCTCCAGCCGGAGATTTACTTTTTCAAAAATACTTGGGCGGTACGGAGAGGGACCAAATTTTTGAAATTGTTTCCATTGATCCTGATGGCAGTTGTGTAATTTCCGCAAATGTAGAAAGTGGAGATGGGGATATAATTGGGGCACATTATACGCAACACGATGGGGACTTATGGGTTTTCAAAGTTTCAGTTACCGGCCAGATAATCTGGCAAAAGACTTTGGGAGGTTTTGGTGAAGAAGAGTTCTGGGATGAACATACAGTGCTAAATGGTCAAGGTCCGAATTTTGCCACCACAATTGGTGGTGTTATTAAAACGCAGGATGGTGGTTTTTTAATCACTTCTTTTACCGAATCAGATGATGGTGATATTGTGGGCTTTCATGAGCCGGGACCTGGTGATCCGGCTGGGCCCGCAGATATATGGCTGGTTAAACTTTCGTCAACTGGGCTAATTGAATGGCAACGGTTACTTGGGGGTAGTAAATCAGAAGTGTCCAGGTGTCCCGCCCTCGAAATAAGCAATAACAATTATATTATAGCAGGAGTAGCAAATTCCATAAACGGGGATGTTCAAACAAATAATGGAATTTGGGACGGCTGGTTAATTAATGTAGGAGCAGTCAACAGGATCAAAGGGACCGTATTTATAGATCAAAATGGAAATGGTAATAAAGATCCAGAAGATTCACTCTACTCAAATGTCATAGTGAATGCTTCAAACCCATTACATCCAGAGACGGCTGTTCCATATAAGGGCAGCTTTATTGTTGAAACTGATACGGGAACTTATGATATTTCACTTCAATCCTACCTGCCCTATTTTACAATTACGCCTGCTTCCCATACCAGTAGTTTTTCCACTTATTTTAATATTGATTCATTCACTTTTGCATTGCAGCCTATCTCTGGGCGACAGGACCTGATGGTAGATGTTATTCCAATCACGCCAGTCAGGCCGGGATTTGATGCATCCTATTTAATTAATTATAAGAATTCCGGAACCACTTCCGTTCCTTCTGGGCAGATAATTTTTGTAAAGGATAGTCGCGCCAGTTTTCTATCTGCAACTCCGGTAACATCATCAATTAACGGGGATACATTAACGTGGAATTATTCTACACTTGCCCCGTTGACGGAGAACTGGATCAACCTGAAGCTGCAAGTTCAAAATCCTCCTATTGTAAATGTGAACGATACCTTATCTTATATGGCAATAATAACACCAGTAGCAGCTGATCTTACTCCCCATGACGACACTGCTGTGTTGCGCCAACGGGTTCAGGGTTCTTTCGATCCAAATGACAAAGCAGAAAATCTTGGAGGAAGTATTTCTAAAGAACGTGTTGTAGCAGGGGACTATATCACCTATTTCATTCGCTTTCAGAACACAGGTACAGATATTGCATTCAATGTAGTGGTCAGAGATACCCTGGATAATAAACTGAACTGGAGTTCCTTCCAGATGATCGCTTCCAGTCATCCTTACACATTGCAAATAGATAATCAGAATAAACTGGTGTGGACCTTCTATGGCATCAATTTACCTGACAGCAATGTGAATGAACCAGCAAGCCATGGTTATATAGCCTATCGCATAAAAGCTGATAATTCGCTGAATATTGGAGCTACTTTCCTAAACAGGGCATCCATTTACTTTGATTTCAATCTTCCAGTGCATACCAATTTTGCTCCAATGATTGTAGGAACACCTATCACATTACCATTGAAGCTTCTGGATTTTGATGCGCAATACATTCAACCAAATGCAGAGCTTAAATGGACAACTGCTGATGAATCGAATGTAGATCAATTTATCATTGAGCGTGGTACAGATCCCAGTCATTTTGATAAAGTTGGTACAGTTGCAGCCAAAAATGGCAGTGGAATAACCCGTTATCAATTTAAAGATGGGTTAGCCAATACCAGTGGTGAAAAGTTTTATTATCGTCTTAAATTGATGGACCTTGATCAGGATTTTAAATACAGTAATATACAACTGGTACAGAGGAAAGGAAAAGCAATTAATGAACTGATGATGAATCCCAACCCGATTAGAGGAAGGACTGGAACTGCCTGGATAAATTTTGAAAAGGCTGCTACGGTAGAATTAGGTGTTTTTGATATACAGGGAAACTACAGGTTGCTTGGTAAGCAGTCCATTAGTAGGGGATTCAATGGGATTCCGTTGGATTTGTCTGTATTTAGTAATGGAGCCTATGTTCTCCAGGCAAAGGTTGAAGGTAAACTTTTGGTTACACGGTTTATTGTTACCCGGTAACATGGTTTAATAGATTGGCGGCATAAGAAATTATTAATCCTGGAATATTGACCCGTCCACCCGGGCAGACTGGATTTTTATGTAGTTTGCACTTGTTCCCCTTTTAAACTCCTTTTTACTTTCAAACTTGAACCATGAAAAAAACCACTACTCTCCTGGCGAGTCTACTCGTTTCAATTATCCTATTATCCCAAACTCCCGGAATCAAATGGCAGCGCACTATTGGCGGTAATGATATTGAAGGAATCAAGTTTACTATTAAAACAATTGACAATGCCATTCTCCTGGTCGGTGCAACAAGTTCTGCAGATGGTGCATTCGCGGCTAATCATGGTGCAAGTGATATATGGGTGGAAAAATTGAGTATTGAGGGAGTTACTATCTGGAGAAAAATGTTGGGAGGTTCAGGAGAGGAAGGTCTAAACGCTTATTATTATAATACTGATGGATCTGTTGTCCTTATGGGTTACACTGAATCTGTTGATGGAGATATAACAGGGAATCATGGTGGCCTGACCGGATTTTTTAAGTATTGTTGCAATTGAAAACATCAAGAACAATTTCCAACTTCAACGCCATGAAAAAAGCCATCTTAATTTTATGCAATCTTCTCATTAGTATTTCATTATTATCGCAGGCACCTGGTATTCGTTGGCAACAATCACTGGGAGGAGCTGGTTACGATCATTTCCGTCTTCTTACACAAACAATTGATAATGGGTTTATTGGGATTGGATTAACAAATTCAATTGATGGAAATTTTATTTCAAATCATGGAAATTTGGATGTATGGGTAGAAAAATTCGATGCCAATGGTATAAGTCAGTGGCGAAGAATACTTGGCGGGTCACAAATGGATGTACCAGTTTCTTTTGTTTATAATCCTGATGGAAGTATAGTTGTCCTT
>CAMLGP010000491.1 GCA_946479535.1 uncultured Bacteroidota bacterium | reverse complement strand
ATGCCATCATCACCCGGCCTTTACTGTGCAGCAAAGAACCCCTCACTTGCATTATACATTTCAAGGTAATGGATATCTTTTCCGATCAGTTTGCTGAACTGTTCTTTATACGGAGTAAATGAAACCCCCCCATGCATATACAATTCAAGAGAAGGCCACACCTCCTTCATGGTTTTTTTTCCTGTTAGTTCAAGTATGCGTTTGAATAATATCAGTGTCCACGTTGGAACACCAGATATGGAGGTTACATTCTCATTAATAGTATTGGCAGCCAGTTTTTCAATCTTATTTTCCCATTCATCCATAAGGGCAATGCTGAGGTCCGGTGTTCTTAGCCAATGGCCCCAGAATGGCGTGTTCTGCAACAGAACGGCACTCAGATCCCCATATTGTGCCTCGGTGTTCATGGGGTTGATATTGTGGCTTCCTCCAATCACCAATCCTTTCCCTGTCAGTAACGCCGATTCCGGATTAAACTGGTAATACATCGTAAGCACATCCTTGGCCGCCTTAAAATGACAGTCCTCCAGGCTTTCCTCGCTGATGGGAATGAATTTGCTTTTTTCACTGGTGGTACCACTGCTTTTGGCGAACCAGAACACTGGGGTATTCCAGATAACATTCTGCTCTCCTTTCATCGTACGCTCGATGTACGGTTTCAAATCATCATATTCATGAATGGGAACCGCCTGTTTGAATGAGCGTACATTAAATAGCTCGTGGAAGTGGTATTTTCTACCAAACTCCGTGTACTGGGCAGAGGTCACAAGGTCCTGTAATACCTCGCGCTGGGCATCCAGCGGGTTGTTTTTCCAGGCTTCAATGCGCCATAGGCGCATCCGCGCAAGGGATGATATGGCTGGGCTTAACAGGCTCATTGGGAGCGGCAAAATAAGGGATATTCGCGAACTTTAAGGGTACACCTTAAATACTGTTGTCAGCTTCACTATTGGCCTTAAGTGCTTCTTCGTGGATCCAGTCTTTACGCTTAAGTTCAAAGTTCCTGCCCAGGTATAGTTTACGCACCTGTTCATCAGCAGCCAGCTCCTCAGCCGTGCCATGTTTGAAGATTTTGCCTTCTATAAGAAGATAGGCTCTGTCGCAGATAGAGAGTGTTTCTGTTACATTATGGTCTGTAATGAGAATACCAATATTCTTGTATTTGAGTCGCGCTACAATAGTCTGTATATCTTCCACAGCTATAGGATCAATACCAGCAAAAGGTTCATCCAGCAGGATGAATTTAGGGTCTACTGCCAGTGCCCTGGCTATCTCAGTTCTTCTTCTTTCACCACCACTTAATACATCACCATTGCTTTTGCGTACATGATGAAGGCGGAATTCATCCAGCAGGGATTCCATTTTTTCCCGTTGCTGCTGCCTGGAAAGAGAAGTCATTTCCAATACAGCCAGCAGATTGTCTTCTACGCTTAATTTCCGAAATACAGAAGCCTCCTGAGGCAAATAACCAATACCCATCTTTGCCCGCTTATACATTGGCAGCGGCGTAATGTTCTCGTCATTCAGAAAAACCTCCCCTTCATCCGGCCTCACCAGCCCAACTACCTGATAAAAGGAGGTTGTTTTGCCCGCCCCGTTTGGTCCCAGCAAACCCACAATCTCACCCTGTTTTACCTCAAATGAAACGTGGTTCACCACGGTTCTTGAACCATAACGTTTGACCAGATCTTTGGCGTAGATATTAACGGACATAGACCCACAAAAATAAGGCTTAGCTGCCAATACAAAAGACCTGAAAATCATTTAACAGCACTTTGACCAATGGCGCTGCATCGTTAGCTTTGCAGCCTTATGAAGATCATTGATCATATCAAACAGGCAAAAGATACCCTGGTATCCTTTGAGGTATTGCCTCCATTGAAAGGAAAAGGAATTGAAGCCCTGTATAAGCACCTGGACCCCCTGATGGAGTTCAAACCTTCTTTTATAAATGTTACCTATCACAGAAGTGAGCACGTTTACCAGAAAAGAGCAGATGGTTCATTTGAAAAAGTAGTCATTAGAAAGAGACCTGGAACAGAGAGTATCTGTGCAGCCATCATGAACAAATACAATGTTGATACCGTCCCTCACCTTATCTGTGGAGGATTCAGTGTCAATGAAACCGAAGATGCGTTATTGAACCTGCAGTACCTGGGAATAGATAATGTACTGGTGCTCCGTGGAGATGCTGCAAAAAATGAGACGGCTTTTGAACCAGAACCAGACGGCCATAAATATGCCATTGACCTGCTCAGGCAGGTAGTTAATCTCAATTCAGGCATTTACCTGGAAGAAGATTTGAAAGCCACTAATAAAACAACATTCTGTATTGGTGTTGCCGGTTATCCGGAGAAGCATTTTGAGGCACCGAATATGCAAACTGATCTGCGCTATCTGAAAGACAAGGTTGATGGTGGCGCTGATTATATTGTTACCCAAATGTTCTTTGACAATGAGAAGTATTATGCTTATGTCAAAGCCTGCCGTGATTTCGGTATCAATGTTCCCATCATACCAGGATTAAAACCTGTCTATTCAAAGAAGCAGCTTACTGTACTGCCAAAAACCTTTTCCATTGATCTCCCGGCAGATCTCTCCAATGAGATCCTGAAATGTAAAAATGATGAGGAAGTTGAACAGGTAGGTATTGAATGGTTATTGCAACAATCAAAGGACCTGAAGAAAAACGGCGTGCCCGTTCTCCATTATTACACATTGGGAAAACCGCATATTGTGGCGAATGTGGTAAAGAATTTGTGATGCTTTATTTGGCTATTTGCGTTAATACCTTTTGATCAACAATCACCGGGTATTTCTTTCTTAATTCTTTGATCCATTCTTCCTCAAGTATGGTTTGGTAATCATTCATCACTAAACCTTTTGCATCATTAAAGCTTCGCTGCTCAATGTTGGGATATATCTTCATCACATAGGAAAACGATGCGGTATTATCTGCAGTATTAACGGTTACAGGAGTAATATCTCCAGCTTTTGGACCATTTTTTCCTACTCCGGGTAATTGAGACCATTCATATCTGCCGGAATCAGCCAGCACTTTTTCACCCATTGCCTCTGCCAGTTTTTTCCAGCCATCCGGATTCTTTTTGATCTGGTCAGACAGGGTTTTGGCGATGGTTCCATCTGAACAGAAAAAGATCACGGCTTCCGAACTTGGTTTCCAGGTATAGTTAGCATGATTCTTTTCATACAGCTTAACCAGTGCCATTGAATCTGCCTGTGCCTTATTCCATACTTCCTGCTGCATGATCTCAAAAAAGAGATTGCCATCCCTGAATTCATTCATCTGGCTGCGGAACTCCTCATTGTAATCTTCAAGGTGATCATGATAGTATTGATACATGCTAATCTTAATGAACTCATCCATCAGACCGGGATAGGGTTTAAGTCCGTTCCTGTCTGAACGATACCTGTTCATTTTAGCATAATTGATCCAGTAAGCT
>CAMLGP010000490.1 GCA_946479535.1 uncultured Bacteroidota bacterium | reverse complement strand
GTGCTTACTCATATTTCAGACGATGCCTATAATGCTGTAATTGATGGTATGCAGGATGTTGTTACCTCAGGAACTGCCAGGGTAGCCATGATACCCGGCATTGATGTTTGCGCCAAAACAGGTACTGCAGAGAACTATACTATTCTAGATGGAAGGAGAATTAAACTTCCCAATAATTCCATGTTTGTTTGCTTTGCGCCAAAGGAAAACCCAAGGATCGCAATTGCGGTTGCAGTAGAAAATGCCGGGTTTGGTGCAACATGGGGTGGTCCAATTGCACGCATCCTTATGGAGAAATACCTGAATGATACGTTGCAGGCAAAAAGTGTGGAAGATGTACAGCGGATATCCAGTACCAACCTGATGCCGGATTATTATAAGAGATTACAATATAGGACAGATTCAATACGGGCACGTGACTGGTTTAAGAAAACGAATGACAGCTCCTATATCAAAAGATATATTGGTTATAACAATATAAAGGTTCCGGTAAAAAAGAACAGGCCAGTTCAACCTGAACAGAAACAACAATTTGTAGCGATCTTGCCCGATAATAAATATTCAATTAAACAAGGACAGGAGCCAATCCCTGCATGAGCCAAAGAAACCCTGCCATATCAAAAGGAATTGACTATAGCCTTGTATGGATCTACCTGTTACTGGTGTCTATTGGCATCACGGCCATCTTTGGTGCTACTTATCGTGATGGGGATCCCATTTTGCAAAGCTTCTTTGGTTTTAAAACAGATTACAGCAAACAGTTTTATTTTTTTGTAGCAGCTCTTGTTATCGGACTTTTCATATTGCTGACGGACAGCAAGTTCTTTTCTGCAACAGCAAACATATTTTATGCTACAGGTATTTTCCTCCTGTTACTAACATTTCCATTACATACCAGTATCAGTGGTACCGAATCCATTATTAAGGTAGGCGGTTTCAATTTCCAGGCGGCAGAGTTTTGCAAGATCACTGTGGCCCTTGCTCTGGCCAAATACCTTTCACGACCGGAAACTGAATTTACCAAAACCAGGTCACAACTGATTGCCGCAGCGCTTGTATTGTTTCCTGCGGCATTGACCATTTTACAAAAGGAGATGGGCCTTGCACTTGTCTTTTTTGCGTTTTTCCTGGTTATGTACAGGGAAGGATTGCCTTCAGGCGTATTGGTCATTGGTTTTGCAGCGGCCTCACTGGTGGTGGCTACCTTACTGGTAGAAAAAAATACGCTTGCCCTTATATTGACTGCTATCGCGGTGCTGATTGTTTTTTCCATGCGGAGGATGATCAAACGTAAAAAGGGGATTTTATTCCGGATCATTCTTTTGTGGTTTGTATGCGTTTCCATAATATGGGTGGGGGTGCCATTTGCATTTAAGCATATGCTTAAATTATATCAGGTTGAACGTATTTACAGTACTATAGGTAAAGAAGTGCCCACTGAGTATATAGAAGCCCACAATAAGGATAATGAAGGCTCAGGTGGTAAGAAAAAGGATACTGATTATAATGTACGGCAATCCAAGATCGCTATTGGTTCCGGGGGCGCTATTGGCAAAGGTCTGTTGAAAGGAACTCAGACACGATATGGATTTGTTCCGGAACAACGCACAGATTTCATATTTGATACCATAGCAGAAGGATTTGGATTCGCTGGCTGCTTTGTTTTCCTGTCCATTTATTTATTATTACTCTTCAGGATGGTTGCAGTGGCCGAAAGGCAACGGAGTGTATTCAGCCGGTGCTATGCCTACGGCGTTGCAGTAGTATTCTTCTTTCACATTGTCATCAATATTGCAATGGCAATAGGGCTGGCGCCAGTAATTGGTATTACTTTGCCATTGATCAGCTATGGCGGAACTTCTTTGCTTACCTTTACCATTCTCCTCTTTATCCTAGTACGATTGGATGCCGACCGTCAAATGGTATTAAGATAAAAAATCAGCATTAAGGCATGAAGATCATTCCCCTTTCCGAAGGCACATTTACAATTGATAAGACAAAACTCTTTGTTCCATTTGATGACAGCAGTGATGATTTGCAGGCACGTCCTGTTGGAAGTTTGCTGGTGGAGATACAGCCGTTTGTGGTTGTAACAGAGAAAGACGTTTTGCTGCTTGATACGGGTCTTGGATTTACGGATGCTGAAGGTCAGATGCAACTCCACAGGAACCTGATTGAAGCAGGCATACAGCCTTCCGCAATTACTAAAGTACTGCTAACCCATTTGCACAAGGATCATGCAGGCGGAGTTTCAGTAGGCGAAGGCCGCAAGCGTTTGAGTTTTCCCCAGGCAGTTTATTATTTGCAGGAGCGTGAATTAAACTTTGCTTTTGAAAAAGGATTTCCATCCTATCTCACGGATGAACTGGAACTATTAAGAAATAATGCAGCTGTTAGTTTCCTTAAAGAAGATGAAGGAAATATAGGCAGCTACATACACTATAAACTCACCGGAGCACATTCACCCTTTCACCAGGTTTACTGGATCAAAGAAGAAAATGAAATCGTATTCTTTGGTGGAGATGATGCACCACAGCTTCAACAAATGAAACACCGCTTTGTGGCAAAGTATGATCATGATGGAAAGAAAGCAATGGAATTAAGAAAGGAATGGTGGCAACAGGGGCAGGAAGAGAAATGGACTTTTCTATTCTATCATGATGTCAAAAACCCTGTCTGGAAATTTTCCTGAAAAAGAACATAAGTTAGCTAAAACAAAAAGGCCCGCCCTAAAAAGAGCCGGCCGTTGCTAACCTATGAAAAACACCAAGGTCAAAGATATATCAAAACTTATTTAATAATAAAATTTACCGTACCTCTTCTTCCAGGTCTAATAGGTTTACCTCCCGGATTATTTCTTAGTCTTTCCTCTCTGATCACCTTTAACTCCTGAATGAACTTCTCCTGCTGCATAAAAACCTTATCCCCCCGGCGTTCACCTAAAATTTCCCTGAACTGGGTCCGGTATTGTAATCTAAGTGCAATAATTTTTTGTTGCATCACCAGCCTGTCTCCCCGGTTGTCCCGGATTGCCTGTCTCCATTCCTTGAAGTAGCGCAGGAACACCGGAGTGAACTTAGTTGCTTCTTCTTTGGTGAGATCCAATCGATTCTGAATGTATTCACTCATCTTATCCCTGATCTTTTCATTCTCATCGCCATCATCCTCCTGCGCAAAAAGCGGAGCGCTTGTCGCGAAAATCAGGCTTAATATGAGTAGAAAACGTTTCATCTTAATTCAATAAAATGTCATCTCCGGAATCAGAATCAAGGTCAGTTTCCTTTACATCATCAAGGAAATGCTGTATCTGTTCATCCGAAAGATTATTCACCAATTCCTTTGCTTCCTTGCCCGGTGTTATACTCGCAATTACCGGCGATTGTGAGTCTGACACGTCAATAAATTGATCCAGATCATCAGTACTTACCTGCTTTAAGCTCTTTTTTACCCAAGCATAGGACTTGT
>CAMLGP010000489.1 GCA_946479535.1 uncultured Bacteroidota bacterium | reverse complement strand
GGTAAATGGCGGATAGAAGGGAAGCAATCCCTCCTACCAGGTACACCATTGGAATTTGCGCTTTTGTATACCCTTTATTGAACTCCATGTATGGATTGATAAAAGGAATGATCAGGAAGTGACCCATCATCATCAGCATCGTAAAGATCAATGCCATACCCTGTGAAGGATTCTTAATAACTTTTATTAATGCCTGGAAACGGTATTTCGCATCATCATTCTCGTTGATATGGTCCTTCAGGGAAGGAAGGATCATTATTATGAGCGGAATCAGCAGCGATGCCAGTCCACCTACAAGCAGGAACGGCACATGCCAGTTGTAATGGAAACGATTGGTAAGATATAAGGCCACTGGCACCCCTACAATGGAAGCAATGGCAAACGCAGCCATTACGGAGCCAACTGCCATACCCCTTCTTTCATAGGAGAAGGTATCCGAAATAATGGAAAATACCTGGCCGCCAATAATACCACCAAAAAAACCTGCAGTAAGTCTGGCTGCCATTAATAATTTATAGGAATCAGCGAAACCACAGGCCAGTGTTCCCAGCAGAAAACCGATATAGACGATCAGCAGCACTTTCTTACGGTCATGCTTGTCTACCATAGAAGATAATAAGATCCCGGAAAATACTGCGCTGAGGGAATAAGCACCTACCAGTAAACTGAACTGATGAGGGGAGATGGAGAAATACGGCATCAGGTAATTACTCAATGGCATCATGATCATGAAGTCCAGAATATGAGTAAAATTGAGGGCCGCCAGCAAAAAAATAAGGATTCTTTCTTTTCGGCTCATGCTTAAGAGTTGGCCAAAGGTCGGGAAAAAGTCTGACTTCACTTCTTATTCTTATCTTTATTACCCTCAATGAATTAGGCTATGAATCGAAGGAAATTTATCCGGAATTCTTCTCTTGCCACCGCTGGTGTTACCATTCTCAATTTTCCAGTATTTGGAAAGTACGCTCCCAGTAATAAAGTAGTTGTAGCTGTAATGGGAGTCAATGGCCGTGGCGCATACCTGGCAGAAAGCTTTTCCAAATTAGCCAATGTAGAAGTTGGTTATATCTGCGAGGTAGAAGAAAAAGCCCTTGCCAATGGCATGAAATCTTTTGCTACAGCTGATAAGAAACCAACCGTTATTAAAGACATTCGCGAGTTAGTAAAAAAGAAAGATTTTGACGCGCTGATTGTAGCTGCTCCCGATCACTGGCATACACCTGCTGCACTACTGGGGATCACCCACGGCAAACATGTATACGTAGAAAAGCCATGCGGATATAATGGAAATGAAGGAGAATTGCTGGTACAGGCTATGAACAAATATCCCAATCTTGTTATCCAGATGGGTAGTCAGCGGAGAAGCTTTCCAACGCTAATTGAAGCGGCCCAGCAGGTGAAAGAAGGTATTATTGGGAATGCTTATTATGGTAAAAGCTGGTATAACAATAATCGCAAGAGTATAGGGATTGGAAAGAAAATGCCTCCTCCCCCAACACTTGACTTTGACCTTTGGCAGGGACCTGCACCAAGACGTGAATACCAGGACAACCTGGTTCATTACAACTGGCATTGGTTCTGGCATTGGGGAACTTCAGAAACATGTAATAATGCAACACATGAATTAGATTGCTGCCGCTGGTTCCTGGGAGTTGATTATCCTACCAAGGTTACTTCTGCTGGTGGACGTTATGCTTTTAAGGACGACTGGCAGACCCCCGACACACAAACTGCTTCTTTTGAATTCGGTAATAAAAAAAGCATAACCTGGGAAGGTCATAGCTGCAATAATTTTCCGACAGAAGGAAACAGCAGAGGGTTCATTATTTACGGCGATAAAGGAACCCTGGTCAATCTGGGAAACGACGACTATAAGATATTTGATTATAATAATAAACTGGTTAAGGAAGTAAAGTCCAGCACAACTGCCAATGGCGCCAATTCTATTAGCGCCAATGGCAACCTGGATAATTACCATTTTGAAAATTTTGCAGAAGCTATCAGGGGCAACCGTAAAGTAATTTCCCCGATCATAGAAGGACATAAATCAGTACTCCTTTGCCATTTGGCCAATATTGCACAGCGTACTGGTCGCACGCTTCATTGTGATCCCAATAACGGTCACATCCTTAATGATGCAGAAGCAATGAAATTATGGAAAAGAGAATACCAGAAAGGCTGGGAACCCAAAGTATAAGAATAAGAACTACTAACGGATATATACCATGCAGGAGATCAAAGTTTTTGTTACCCGTGTGATACCAGATACGGGAATCGACTTATTAAGAAAAGAAGGATTCTCGGTTTCCATCTGGCCACATGACCGTCCAATACCTTCGGAAGATTTGATAGCTGAGGGAAAAAAAGCGAATGCTGTGCTCTGTATCAGTACTGATAAGATTGATTCAACATTTATTACAGAATGCAAACACCTTGATATTATTTCCCAGTTTGCTGCCGGCTATGACAATATAGATGTGGCAACGGCTACCAAACTTGGTATTCCACTGGGCTATGCACCCGGTGCCATGAGTGATGCTACTGCTGATATCGCTTTCGGATTGATGCTATCTGTTTCACGGAAGTTTTTCTATATGCACAAAAGAATCATCAGGGGAGAATGGAGTCATTTCCGTCCGGTAGCTAATTTGGGAATGGAATTGAAAGGGAAGACATTGGGAATATTTGGTATGGGTAGAATCGGTATCGAAATGGCCAAACGATGTAAGGGCGCTTATGAAATGAAGATTATCTATCACAATCGCAGGCCTGATAAAGAAGCTGAGAAATTGCTGGGAGCTACCTGGGTAAGTTTTGATGAGCTGCTCAGTCAAAGTGATGTATTATCTGTGCATTCTGTCCTTTCAAATGATACCAGAGGCATTTTCAATAAGGAAGCATTTTCCAAAATGAAGCCAACCTCCATATTTGTAAATACTGCGCGAGGACCTGTGCATAATGAAGAAGACCTGCTTGAAGCATTGAATAAAGGAGTAATCTGGGGTGCAGGGCTGGATGTAACCAATCCGGAACCAATGAAAAAAGACAATCCTTTGCTGGAAATGGAAAATGTGGCCATACTACCGCATATTGGATCAGCAACTATTGAGGCCAGAGGCGAAATGTCAAGAAAGGCTGCAGTTAATATTGTAGAATTCTATCGAAATGGTAAAGTACCTAATATTATAAATCCGGAAGTGTTGAATTCAAAATAATCGTTATTGTCAGATGCGTTACTCACATAAAACTAAAAGCTGAATAGTTTTGGGTGAAAAGGATGAAATGAAAAAGAAAGTGGTACTGATTACTGGAGGTTCTACGAAATGAAAAAATTTATTGTGGATTCAGGAAGCATTATTTAGTCTTGGCGAACCTGTGCTCATCCCAGACCTTTCCATTCTTTACTACTGATTTCTCAAATATACCTTCTCTTCTATATCCATTCTTCTCCAGAACTCTCATGGA
>CAMLGP010000488.1 GCA_946479535.1 uncultured Bacteroidota bacterium | reverse complement strand
TTCAGTGTGGCAGTGAAATAGCTTGCGCGACCTGTGAAGATATGGCTACAGTTTATGCAAATTTCCAGCATGATTTTATGGGTTCATGGCGACTTACAGCAAATGATTCATTGAATAATGCGCAGTACAGGAATTTATTCACTGGTTATTTCAATTCGAAGCTTGGCTATCAGAAAGCTTACCAGGATTATGTTGATTTTCTGTTGCTTTGTAATATTCCATACATTCAGCCTTCTACTACTGCACCAATCACACAAGGGCCCTTATTAAATTTACCAGCAAATACCAATGGATCAACAAGTGGAATAGTGTGTGATACCCTTCAGAACATTGTATCTACGTTCAATTCACTTTATCCGGGATTGAGCAAATGGAATATAATTGGACTAAAAAGATGGAAAACCTACTTTCCAAAAATTGAATATCTCCAGACCGGAGGTGGTATACAAACATTCACGCCATCCACAAAATCAACTCATCCGCTTAAATGGTATGGAACAGGTCAGAAGGACCTGGGTTATGGCGGTCAATGGTACCGTGATAGTTTGACGTTTGTGATGTTTGATTTCGGCCAATTTCCACGGAATGCAACAATTGATAGCGTAAATCTTAAACTGGCCCGAGATTTCTCTGCTCCCTGGTTGCCAGAAGTTTACTGGTGTAATATGGCAACTGTTTGGGATACAGCGGGCGTTCCTCTGGGAATTTCATTCCCCGGCAATAAGTACACTGTATTTACGCCAATGTATCAAACAGTGACCGCAGGAGGAAACATTCTATATACTTATGATTCCAAAGCACAAATGGCTAATGTGATCAAGTTTAATAATCTAAACAAAGGCCAGGTACTTACCAGCTTCCTGAATCCGGCTGTAGCAGATAGTAATTCAGCAAGTTTCTACAGTTCATTCAATCCATTGGTACAGACAGATCCGGCGATCAGACCACATGTGGATGTATTGTACCGGTATGATACGATATATAAGTGCGAGGACCTGATAACCGCCTATTTCAATTACCGGTTAAGAACAAATCTGAGTTATGATAGTGTAAAAACATTATACCTGCAAACTTGCGGTGTTGCGTTGCCTATTACCTGCACAAGTGATAATACCACAGCCAAGCTGTGCGGACGAAATGAACCATTGTTCCCGAATGTAAATGTGAATGAAATAAATAATTGTAGTGATACGGCATTCTTTGCCATCAGTACGGGAACGGAATTGTACAATACGTATAAGGACTCTTTGACAAATGTATTTGACAGCAGTTACAGGGCCAAATGCCTGGCGGCATATAAACTGGAAAGTTTTACAGTTACGCACCAGGTGAGTGAGTACCACTATACCCTTTATTATTATAATCAGTCTGGCAATCTTGTGAAAACTGTTCCACCGGAAGGTGTGCAGGCGAACTATGATCCGCTTTGGCTTGATAGTGTTAGGAACGCCAGAGCTGCAGGTGCTGTTAAAGTGCCTAACCATACAATGCTAACTGAAGTAAGGTATAATACGCTCAATCAGGCAATTGCTCAGCGTACACCAGATGCATGTCTTTCAACATTGTGGTATGACAGCCTGGGAAGAATGGTAATTTCTCAGAATAGTTATCAACGGACAGTTAGTGCCACTGAGAATAACCGTTTTTACACATATACATTATATGATTTCTCTGGTAGAGTAGTGGAAGTGGGTCAGATAAAGAACGCCACCACCAAAGCAATGCATGATAGTATCAGCAGAAATCAATCTTCCCTTAATACCTGGATAGGCAATTCTGCAGCCAATAAGGAGCAGATAACCCAGACCATTTTTGATATTCCATATTCTGGATTTACAGGGTTGACTCCTGTACCGTTATATCAGCAAAATTTGCGTAACCGGGCATCCTATTCAACATTTACGGCGGGAAATAATCCTGCCCAGTATAACCAGGCTACGTTCTTTAGTTATGATTTCCATGGAAATGTGGATACGGTATTACATGATTATGGAAGCAGTTCATTTACGGCAGTTGCCAATGTAATGAATGCAAATGGTAACAGGTTCAAGAAAGTTGTGTACCGGTTTGATCTGACCAGTGATAAAGTGAATTTTGTAGCATATCAGCCTGGCCAGGCTGATCAGTTGTATCATCGTTATACCTACGATGCAGACAATAAACTTCTGATGGCAGAAACCAGTTATGATTCTGTTTATTGGGAAAAGGATGTGCGTTACCAGCATTATAAACACGGATTATTGTCAAGAACCGTTTTAGGGGATCAGCAGGTTCAGGGAATTGACTATGCATACACTTTACAGGGATGGTTAAAGGGTGTAAACAGTACCAGTCTTAATCCGGATTATGATATGGGTAATGATGGCAAGGTGAATGCACAAAACCAATATGTGGCAAGAGATGTGTGGGGTCTGACGCTCAACTATTTCTCAGGTGATCACACGCCGATCACCAGTACCAATCCATTCCCTGGCACAAGCGCCTTCCTGGGTTCATCCTATAAACCATTATTTAATGGAAATATCAGTAGCATGGCTGTGAATATTGGCAAGTTCAATGACCCTATGTTGTATGCTTATACGCATGATCAGCTGAACCGTATGACAGGAATGGATGCGTTCAGGGGATTGAACCAATCATCAAATAGCTGGAGTGGATTAACTCCTACCCAGGAATATAAGGAGCGGGTGGCTTATGATGGAAATGGAAATATTACGAAATACCTGCGGAATGGCTTTGGAGCTAATCTGAATATGGATAGTCTTACTTATAATTACAATCTGGTGGGTGGTAAATTGCTCAATAACCAGTTGAATTATATCAGGGATAATGTTGGTAGCGGGGTATATAGTGATGACCTGGATAATCAGTCGTCCAATAACTATGGTTACGATTCCATTGGTAATCTTGTCCGGGATAATTTGGAGAACATTACATTGGTCAGGTGGAGTGTGTATGGCAAGATCCTGGAAATCCAACGAAACCCCACTGCAGGGAACCCGGTTACGAATCTTCAATATACCTATGATGCTGATGGAAACCGAATAAGCAAAAGGGTGGAGAAGGGTAGTACTGATGTTACTTATACCTGGTATGTGCGAGATGCTGCCGGAAATGTACTGGCCACCTATACCAGTACAGGATCCGGAACAACCTATTCCTCATACACTTTAGCTTTAACCGAACAGCATTTGTACGGAACAGGCAGGGTTGGTATTTCTACCAGGCCGGTGGATATGAAGGTAGCTTACGTGCCGCCTACCATGGTGGAATTCAAGCGCGGTCTAAAGAGTTATCAGTTGTCTAATCATTTGGGCAATGTTATGGTAACAATTTCAGATAAAAAGTTTGGGCATGATGCCGGAGGTGGAGCAATTGATTACTTTACTGCCGATGTGGTAACAGCAAATGATTACTATCCATTTGGGATGGTACAAAAAAACCGCAATTTTTCCAATGGAACCAGC
>CAMLGP010000487.1 GCA_946479535.1 uncultured Bacteroidota bacterium | reverse complement strand
GAATTCGATCCGTTTAAATATAATGTGAATGATACAGCGCTGGTTACATTGAACACGGTATTCCTGAACACAGTTTCCTTTAACCGTTTCAGCACTAACTGGGGAATTGATTTCAGCAATTTGCGCAATAAAGGGAAATCATTATTAACGTATGGCTATGAAAGCCGGGAAGTCAATGACTGGAATAGCAAGTTGCGCATTAATATTAGTCGCTCTTTTCTGCTAACCATGAATGGAAGGACCGGAACCAATTCCCTATTTACACCGAATGCAAAATTTGACAACAGAAATTACAAACTTGGTATCTATACGGCAGAACCGATGCTCTCGTACATTCACGGAACTGATTTCAGGATCGGGACCGGGTACAAGTATGAAAACAAAAAGAATGCACCACTCTATGGTGGAGAGAGATCAACATCCAATTCTATTACGGTAGATGCCAAATACAATGTGCTACAGAACAGTTCCATTCTGGGAAAATTCACCTTTAATAATATTGATTTCAAATCTGCAAGTGGAAATGCGGCCAGTACAGTCAGCTATATTATGCTGGATGGGTTATTGCCCGGGAAAAACTATCTGTGGAATTTGACAGTCACCAAACGACTGCTGAAGAACCTGGAGATGAATCTTCAATATGATGGAAGAAAACCTGCCGCTTCAAAAACTGTACATATTGGCAGGGCCAGCCTCACTGCATTGTTCTAAATAGGTACGGGCGCCCCAGGCAAATGCAAAAAATTGATTATCTTTAAGATATGAATTTGTCAGTCGCAGATAGAATATTGCTTCAAAAGTACTTTTCAGGTATTCCTGTAAAAAAGGCTTACCTATTTGGATCTGTGGCACGAAATGAAGCCAGGCTGGAAAGCGACATTGACATATTGGTAGAATTGGACCATTCACAACCTATTGGAATGAAGTTTTTTCTCTATCAATCAGACCTGGAAGAATTGCTGCACAAAAAAGTTGACCTTGTAACCATTGAAGGCTTATCCCGCCATGTAAAACCTTTTATAGATAAGGACAAGATTCTAATTTATGAAAGGAGCAATGACTGACAAAACAAGGGTTTTGCATATTATCGAAGCCATTGGTGAAATAGAGAATTATCTTAATGGGGTTTCATATGATGACTTTCTTGGAAATTCAGAAAAATGATTTGCGACCATAAAGCAAATTGAAATTATTGGCGAAGCCTGCAATGCATTAACTACTGAATTTAAAAATGCTCATCCGGAAATAGATTGGAAACCAATCAGGGGTTTTAGAAACATTTCAATTCACGAATATTTTGCTGTAAATTTCATATAGTTTGGGAAATTGCGCAAAATGACCTGCCTGTTCTCAAAGGACAGTTTAATACGACGTTGTCAGATTTTACAGAATAGCCATAGGAACCCCGTTGTTGATTACAATTTCGGGATAATTCAGCAAGTGGTCATACGTTAAACCGGAAATGCATTACATCACCGTCCTTTACTACATATTCCTTTCCTTCAATACGTAGCTTGCCGGCATCTCTTGCAGCAGATTCTGATCCGTATTGTACGTAATCGTTATATCCGATAACTTCTGCTTTGATAAAACCTTTTTCAAAATCAGTGTGGATCACTCCAGCAGCCTGTGGAGCCTTCCATCCTTCATGAATGGTCCAGGCCCTTACTTCCTGAACACCGGCTGTGAAGTAGGTATAAAGATTCAATAATTTATAAGCGGAGTGGATCAATCTGTCCAGCGCAGGCTCTTTCATTTTATATTCTTCCATGAAGAGCTGTTTGTCGTCCGGATTTTCCATTTCAGCGATCTGTGCTTCAATGTTATTGTTCATGATGATCACTTCAGCTTTTTCATTCTTTACAGCCGCTTTCAGTGCTTCCGAATATTTGTTACCCGTATGCATGGAAGGCTCATCCACATTGGCAACATAGAGCACGGGTTTATCTGTCAGCAGGAAAAGATCGGCAACAGCCACTTTTTCTTCTTTGCTTAATTCCAGTTCACGAATGCTTTTCCCTTTTTCCAGGTGTTCCTTACATTTGATGAGAACTTCCAGTTCAACCTTAAGTTTGGGATCAATACGCGCCTGCTTTTCTGTGCGCTGGATCTTTTTCTCAACGCTTTCAAGGTCTTTGAGCTGAAGTTCAGTATCGATGATCTCTTTATCAGAAACGGGATTGATGGCACCTTCATCACGCAGGATATTTTCATCTTCAAAACAGCGGATCACATGAATGATCGCATCTACTTCACGGATATTACCCAGGAATTTATTGCCTAGGCCTTCACCTTTACTGGCGCCTCTTACCAGGCCTGCGATGTCCACAATTTCAATCTGTGTGGGAACGATACGGTTGGGAATTACCAGCTCGGCCAGTTTGTTTAAGCGGGGGTCCGGCACATCTACAAGCCCAACGTTCGGGTCAATAGTACAGAACCGGTAATTGCTGGCCTGTGCTTTGGCGCTATTACTTACAGCGTTGAACAACGTTGACTTTCCAACATTCGGTAATCCTACAATTCCTGCTTGCAATGCCATTTACTTCTAAATTTTAGATTAGAGAACCTATGCCTCCAAACACTGTTTTCGGGGCGCAAAGATAAGTGAAAATCGCCTGTTTTCAGGTACTATTCATAATTAAGAATACCTCGCTAATAACACGCCAGAGTGGCGAATATCCATTTACAAAAACTCCCTTATCTTCAAAGCCTGATCTGGCAAATTGAAATTTTCCATCTAAATTTTGAAGTAAATGGCCTTAAGCAGGATCTGGTCTGCATTCATCATTATTGCTGTTTTGGTGGCAACAATCAGAATGATAGGTGGTGATAAAACGATTTTCACGCGCATGACTGTAGGAAAGGCATCTGATAAATATGATAGCGTCCTCTATGCTGGAATTGGCTCTCCGCTCAATCAGAATCTGACGCCAAAATATACTGACCTTCTGAAAGAGTATGGATATTTTAAAGTTGATGACCTCAACCGTGCGCAGCTACTGTTGACAGACAATTTAGGCAAGGACTCAGTCGCACTCATTAGATCCCTGCGGCCATCAATCAGGGTCTTTACTTATGTATCTATTCAGCCAAAGCTGGTGCGCAAAGTGGATGGAATATTCGAAACAGCCAAGATCTCCGTTACTGATATCATTATTCCACTGATAGGCATACTCGCCTTATTTATGGGATTTCTCAATATAGCAGAAAAGGCTGGTGGGGTTAATGTTTTATCCAGGCTGATCTGGCCCTTCTTTTCAAGGATCTTTCCGGATATACCTAAAGGACACCCGGCAACCGGCCACATGATTATGAATTTTTCAGCGAATTTGCTAAACCTTGACAATGCAGCTACCCCCTTTGGTTTAAAAGCGATGGAGAGTCTGCAGGAGTTGAATCCTAATAAAACGGTCGCTTCCAATTCACAGATCATGTTTATGGCGCTCCATGCAGCAGGACTCACCC
>CAMLGP010000486.1 GCA_946479535.1 uncultured Bacteroidota bacterium | reverse complement strand
TGCAGAAGGTATTTATCTTTGAAATTATAATTTAACCTGGCGAAATCTGAGATCAGTTTAACCTGGCCATAAGTAAGGTCATTTCCCAGGTTAATGCGATAACTGGGAATTCCATATGGATTGCCCAACACCAGGTTGGAATAGCCCAGGTTATCAGCAGGGAAATTAGTGCTGCTTGTCTGGAAGCCTTCACCTAAGGTATTCTCCTGCCATGAATAACCAACCACCACATTAAAGGAATGATCAGCTATCTTTTTATTCCAGGTCAGGAAGTGTTCGATTGTTTTGGTGGTGTTCTGGTAATTGCTGCGAAGTGCAGAGCCATTAACACCAAAAAGATTACCGATCAGGGTGTGTGCAATACCAATTCCCGGATCAGGGTTATTATAAAAATTGGAAGTTGGGTATTTCCCATAATAGCTGCCATAGAACTCCCCATGTAAGGAAGAAGTTTTCTGGTAGGCAATATTCACATTGTAAGTTAGATTGAAAGGCAATTTTACTTCTGTAGTAAAATTTCCGATCAATACATTGTACTTTGTATCATCTTTTGCATTATCAACAATGGCTACAGGATTGAAATAACCCGTTGTATTCAGGTTCTCAAAATAAGTACCATCGGGATTCATTACAGGTGATACCGGCAGGTGCATCGCTGCCTGTAACAATACGATGTTCTGAAGCGGAACATAATTTGCATTGCTGCTGGAGTTGGAAACATTCAGCCCGAATTTTATTTTATCATTCAGGGCATATTGTTCAACGCTCAGGCGGCCGATAACTCTTTTCAGATTACTACTGTTCAGGATACCTTCCTTATTTATATAGTTGAGGCTGGCGCTATAAGTGCTGTGCTCACCGCCGCCGCTCATTGAAAGATTATGGTTATGGGAAAGAGCTGATGACCGTTCAATGGCTTTTTGCCAGTCTGTATCTGCCCCTTTATCATCAATGGGAGAAAAAGCAGAGGCATTGGCAGCCAAATAAGCTCTGAGCTGTGCAGCATCCATCATATCCAGGCTATTACTAACCTTTTCAAAGCCAACATAGCCGTTATAGGATGTTTGGGTAGTGCCCTTCTTACCACGTTTGGTGGTAACCATAATGATACCGCTTGCCGCTCTATTACCATAGATGGCAGTTGCAGCCGCATCTTTCAATACAGCAATATCAGCAATATCATCAGGAGCAATGGCGGCGATATCTGCGCCAGGAATACCATCAATTACATAGAAGGGAGCACCAGGGCTGTTCACAGTGGAAGCACCGCGCAGAATAACTGCGGCTGGTTTATTGGGGTCACCACTGGCAGTGATATTCAAACCGGCCACTTTGCCCTGAAGCAATTGGCCAACATCACTGATAGCACCCCGGTTAAGATCTTCTGGTTTTACAGAAGTTATGGAACTGGTAAGGTTCTTACGGGAAGCTCTACCGTAACCTACCACCACCACATCACTCAACGTGGAACTGGTACTGGTCATTACCACATCATAATTGGAAGCGGAACCAACTTTCACTTCCGTTGCAGTAAAGGAAACAGCAGTAACAGAGAGAACATCCCCGGCTTTTGCAGTAATAGAAAATGATCCATTTGCATCCGCAGCAACTGCAGTTTGTGTGCCTTTGATAGCCACACTGGCACCCTGCACCGGATCGCCTTTTGGATCTTTAACCGTACCCTTCACCTGTTTTTCCTGTGCCTGCACAGCTACCATGAATAATAGGCAGATCATGGTAAGCAGGCCGGTGAATACGCGGCGTAATTGTTGATCGTTGGATTGGAACATAGCAGTAGTTTGTTGTAATGTTTAAAATTTCAATTTCGCCGGCAGGTATTTCGCTGCGAGGTCTTCATAAAAAGGCCTCAGCTTTTTCCAATCCGGCGGTTCAGGACTTTTGGAATAGAGATCATAGGGGTTAAAGAGCTTGACCCATTTTAGCATGGAGCGATCATGATCATCCAGCAAATGATCATACGCGCTTTCCCTGTGCCATGCATAAAATGAGTGGTAACGTAACATATATAATCCCTCTTGCGGGATATAATCTTTCAGCATCTGGTATACATATTCATCATGCCCCCAGGACATGGTCACATTCCTCAATCCACAACCAGGCTCATACACTCCATTAACCGTGCTGTAGACCGGGTGACTGTAGTCGGGGTTATTTGAAAAATATTCAGGGTATACCACCTTGTCTGAATAGGCACATCCAACCGGGAAAGTAACGCCTACCACAGCCCATTGAGGTTCTCCAAACAGGCAAAGCACTTTACCCATATCATGCATGAGGCCGGTAAGTATCATCCAGTCCGGGTGACCATCCGCACGTATCGCTTCTGATGTTTGCAAAAGGTGCTGAAGCTGACTGAGATCAGTATCAGGATCGGAATCATCAACCAGCTGGTTCAGAAAATCAAAAGCATCCCAAACGGTCATTTCCTTTTTATCAAACTTCAGGAACCCGTTTCTTTTCTCCTGCACAAAATCATAAGTCTGGTAAGTATGATTCAGGCGATAGAATTCCTTTACAGTTTCCCTTTTAGGATCATCGTAGTTACGGTATTCTTCCGTGCTTTTTGAAGTAGTAATGCTTTCGGGGTTGGGATAGCGAAGCAGCACATCCTCTTCCCATTCATCAAGGTTGGCCAATGGATTAACCACTGGCGGGGTTTTCTTATTCATAAGCTAATAAGTATGTTTTTTTGAAATGATTAGGCAGGGGTATGATATTACCGGGGGTGCAAAGCATAAATATGGCAATCGTTTCGGGAGTTAAGTTTAAGTGTAATCCTGATGTGTAATTTGGATTTTTTTAAGGATTCTTTACAGGCGTGAGGCTCTTTTATTTACGAAACCGGTTTCGAAAATCTTTACATTTACATTACTGCTTCCCCTCACGGCGGGCTATAATCAATGAGTAATACAACCATCAGGGTGCTTGCCCAAAAATTGGGGCTATCTATCGGTACTGTTTCCAAAGCGCTACGGGACAGCTATGAGATCAGCAGTGATACCAAGGAAAAAGTATTAACGCTTGCAAGAGAACTTAACTATGTTCCTAATCCTTATGCAGGCAGTTTACGAAAAGGAAAAAGCAAAACAATTGCAGTAGTATTACCTGAAGTGGCTGACAGTTTTTTTTCACTCGCCATAAATGGCATTGAAGCGGTAGCCCAGGAAAAGGGTTATCATGTACTGATCTATTTAACACACGAAAGTTTTGTAAAAGAGATCAATATTCTGAAGGATTTTCAGAGTGGACGAGTGGATGGGATACTATTATCAGTATCTGATGAAACAAGCAATAGTGATCATGTAAAGAAAGTAATTGCAGCCGGTATACCAGTTGTTTTCTTTGATCGTATCTGTGAGGATGTTGACACAGCAAGGATAATCACTGATGATTTTGAAAGTAGCTATAATGCAACTTCCCATCTCCTCCAAAAAGGCTGCAAAAGAATTG
>CAMLGP010000485.1 GCA_946479535.1 uncultured Bacteroidota bacterium | reverse complement strand
AATAAAGCTTGTTGCCAACCCTGATCTTACGGGCGGGGTCTACAATTACATCCCATAGCCTGTTAGGCTTATTGAGTTCCCTTAGCAGGAAAACCTCAATCTTGGCACCTGTCTTCTCCTTGCGGCCATACATGCGGGCAGGAAATACTTTAGTGTTATTCACAACAAACACATCTTTGTCGTTGAAATAATCCAGGATATCCCTGAAATGCTTGTTCTCGATCTGGCCGGTATGGCGGTGAACCACCATCATACGGGCATCTTCGCGTTTTTTGGCAGGATTCTGAGCAATAAGATTAAGGGGCAGGTCGAAACGGAATTGGGAAAGCTTCATGTTTAAAAAAGTGATTTATGCGGAGCTCGTGGCAGAGCCGGGGGGAAGATCTGGAGGGTTGAACTAATCCGCCATCTCCTGGCTGGAATTACCCGAGATAATGATTTGGCGGACAGGCAAACTCCGGTCTTACGGCACCGGGATCTGTCTACGGACAGTTATTTAAGCGGGCAAAGGTACTATTAAAACAGAAAAAACGTTCTTTTGTTTTCAACAATTTTTCCTTGGCTGGCAAGGAATTAGGTAGTATCGGCCCTTCAAAATTCCTTTATTCCGGATTTTCCCGGTTTTAGGGTCATTTTTCAGGCGGAAATTCACGTGAGTTGGAGCAATGTAGGAGTTACTATGGAGTTACTATGGAGCTACCATGGAGGAAGGTAGGGGCAATATCCCAGGCCGGCCGGTAAAAGAAAGTCAGCATAAAAAGCGTTTAATTAGAAAGGCCGGACCAGGCAAATGCCCGAACTCTGGCAAGGTGATGAGAATTCCGGGAATAATACTTCCCAATGAAATTATGGAACTATATTTTATGCTTTTAATAGGAAGTTGACATCTTAATTTTGTTACACTGAGGACCCAGCCTTTATGAAACGAACCGTCTTAATACTACTTACACTTCTGCCTTACCTGTTAATGGCCCAGCCACCCGTCAAAAAAAAGAAATACCCCAGTCTTTTATGGGAGATCAGTGGCAATGGTCTAAAGAAATCATCTTACCTGTTCGGCACCATGCACGTGAGCAGCAAAATGGCTTTTCACCTGGCAGATTCATTTTATATCGGTCTGCGTAATGCAGATATGGTAGCGCTGGAGACCAATCCTGAATCCTGGCAGGAAGACATGAGTAAATATGATTTTGATAACAGGGATAATGATAATTATGATTTCGGCTATCGATATGGTGGCTATATGTCATCACCAGATGATTATTTTACCATCAGCACACTTCGATTCTTCAAGTATGATAAAAAAATTGAACGCTCGCTCTATAGTAATCCATCCACGATAAACAATCTCCTTTACCGCAGCTATGGAAATGAATCAAGTGATTTTGAAGAGGATACTTACCTGGATATGTACATCTATCAATGCGGAAAGAAGTGGGGCAAGAAAGTAGCCGGAGTAGAAAAATATGGTGAAAGCATGAAACTCATGGCAGAAGCTTATCGTGATGCCGCCAAAGACAGGAATAAAAGGGAGAGAAGTTTTGATAATGAAGATGGATACTCTGCAGGCAATTTGCAGGAGGCTTATCGAACGGGTAATCTCGACTGGCTTGACTCCATCAATCGCTACAACAGTTTTTCCTCCGCATTTGATGAGAAATTCCTGTATCGCAGAAATGAGATACAGGCTAATTCAATTGATTCGATCCTTAAAACCAATCAGTCCCTCTTCGTAGGAGTTGGCGCAGCCCATCTTCCCGGACAGCGAGGTGTGATCGAAATACTTCGTGATAGGGGATATACCGTTCGCCCCGTGAAAATGGGGGAGCGTGACAGCCAGCATAAGAACCAGGTGGAGAAGATCAGGGTCCCTGTTGTATTTACTACTCAATCCGTTGCTGACGGAATGTACAAAGTGGATATTCCTGGCAAGTTCTATAAGTTCGGAGATGAAGCCTCCCTTGACCAGCGACAATACGCAGACATGGCCAATGGAAGCTATTATATGGTTACCCGGATCATGACCAATGCATGGATGTGGGGACATTCTCAGGAAAAAGTGCACCGGGTTATTGACAGTCTTCTTTATGAAAACATTCCTGGAAAGATCATCAGCAAAATTGCAATTAATAAAAATGGATATCCTGGTATTGATTTAACCAATCGTACCCGCAGAGGGGATATTCAGCGCTACAATATTTTTATTACGCCTTTTGAGGTCATTATTTTTAAAATGAGTGGTACCGGAGAATATGTAAGGCTTGGAGACGAAGCCAAACGATTTTTCGGAAGTATTCAATTGACTCCCATGATTCCGGGTCCTGTCAACGGAGCCCATCCTGCAGGCACCTGGAAAAAATATTCACCCGTCTTCGGCGGGTTTTCCGTGAATCTTCCGCATGAACCCTATATAGGCAATGATGGAAGCTGGATCTATGATGCAGAAGACAGGACCACCCGTACGCAGTACCGTGTGATCCGCACTGATATTCATAATTACCGTTTTGCAGAAGAAGATAGTTTTGATCTTGGATTGATGGAGGAAAGCCTCGGCTCCTCAGAATTCATTGATAAGGTTGTCAATCGTAAACTGACTACCTATCAGGGATATCCTGCACTTGATGTGCAGTATAAGGATAAGAATGGAGGTATTTATCTTACACGGTTCATCATCCAGGGGCCTCATTATTATACACTGGTAGCACATGGCAAACAGGAATCTCAGGTAATGAAGAATTTCCTGAACTCATTTGAAATAAAACCGTTGATATATAAGCCGGCTGTAGAAAAAAGTGATACCTCGTTGTATTATAGTGTGCGTACGCCGGTGTTTCCTGAACCAGACAGGGAAAAACTGGAGATACCAAGGTATAATTATTTATCGGCTGCTGATGATGACGATTCAGAAGATGATGCCCTGGAATCAGGATTGTTTAGAAGCAAGATCATTTCAAATGATAGTACAGGAGAAAAGGTCTATGTCACCTTCTACAAAACCCAGCGATATACCTATATTAAGGATAGTTCAATAATGGACAAACAGAACCAGGTATCAATTTTTGGAGATACTACCTGGATTGTACGTAGCAAAAAAAGAGACCGTTTGCGTGATGGTACCAGAGTGTGGGAAGCATTGGTATCAGATACCGGTAGCAGCCGAATGATCTGGAACAAAACATTTTTCAAGGATGGAATTGGATATTCTTTATCAACGGAGCTGGACACCCTGAGCAAACCCAGTGATTTTGTACGCAACTTCTTTGAATCATTTACACCGGCAGACAGTCTGAAAGGAACAAATCCATTTACTAAAAAGACCTCACTCTTCTTTGCCGATTTTCAAAGCAGTGACAGCATACTTCACCAGCGTGCTGTAAAAGGGTTGTATATGGTAAAAATGGATTCTTCCGATTTGCCGCTATTAAAGAAAACAATCAATTCATTAAACTGGTCAGAAAAAAAGTACCTGGA
>CAMLGP010000484.1 GCA_946479535.1 uncultured Bacteroidota bacterium | reverse complement strand
GCTTTTCCCTGGCACAGACTGCACTGGAACAGGTAGCTTCAATTACTACTTCCGGACAGTTCAATTCCAGCATTTTTCTTAATGTCCGGATGCCATCGGGTTCATCATCCACAAGAATTGCTTTCATAATCGGGGTTTATTGTTAATGATTGTAAATTCCAATGTTGCACAGGTGCCTGTTTTATTCTCGTCAAACTCCATTAGATCACAGATATCCAGGGTACATTTGGTACCATATTTTTCATTCATGATCTTGATCCGGTTACGCAGATTGCTCAGCCCCACAGATTGGTACCCTGTTTTATTCTGCAGTTTTATCTGTTGAGCCTTCTTGATTCCGATCCCATTGTCTTCAACGCAGCAGGTAATGGTGCCATTTACCTGGGAAAAATGGATAGTCAGATTTTTCTCCCCTTTCTTTTGCATAAGCCCATGCCAGATTGCATTCTCTGCCAGTGGCTGGATCATGAGGGTGGGTATGAGCGTATCCTCTTTATCAATATGATCATCAAAAGTGATGGAATAGCTGAATGAATCATCAAACCGAAGCTTCTCCATGATAAGGTAATTCTCCAGGTGCTCTATATTCTCATAAATGGTGGTGAATAGCTCCTTGGACTGATTTACGGTAACACGGATCATCTGGGCAAACTTGCTCAGGTATCTGGATGCTTTCTGCTGTTCGTTTTCCAGTATCATTCCCTTGATGCTGTTGAGTGAGTTGAAAATGAAATGCGGGTTCATCTGGGTTTGCAGAGCGGAGAGCTGTGCTTCTGCAAGCTGCTGATTGATGAAGGCAATTTCCTTTTGCTTTATTTCCAGGGACTGTTCTGATTCTATCTGGCTGATCTTGTTACCCATCAGTGTAGCTATCGTGGTAAGAATTTTTATATCCCTTTCCCTGAAATGATTCTCGGTGTGATGTTCTGAATCGATAATTCCCATCAATTCACTGTTGTGCAGAATAGGTACGCAAATTTCACTTAAGCGGACTACATCATCTACCCTGTACCTACTGTCCTTACGGGTGTCCGGAACAATCAACGCCTCTTTTGTGATCATTACATGTCCAACAACTCCCTGACCTGGTTCAACATCAAAGAATTTACGTTTAATAGCTCCTGGGTTTCCTTTTGATCCCAGGCCGGCTTTCTGGATCATGCGGGTCTTATCACTGTTCCATAAATAGATCATGCAATCAACATAGTGCATGCGGCCGATCAGGTTGCGTGATACATCCCATAACACCTCATCAACTGTTCGCTTATCAGAAAGTGAATAGGAAAAATAATTGCTGATCTGTTCCAGTTCAAACTGATGCTTGTATTCTTCCGCTTTCATTTTCTGAATATTGGTCTTGGCTCTTTCTTTCCTACGGATCAATCCAATACGCCATTTCAGGAATAAATAGAATCCAAGGATCATTAGCATTACCATCAATGCCCTAAACCAGCTCTTCTGCCAGAAGGGCGGAAGGATATTAAGGCGGATCTCCTTTACCTGATCAGGCCATCTGTTATTGAGTGATCGCAGTTTAACCTGTATGCGATGGTTGCCAGGTGGAAGATTGGTTATGCTAAAGCTGTTTTGGGTACCCAGGTCCTGCCAGTGTGTGCTGTCTTCCTTTACCAGACGATAGGCAAATCGCTGGCTATTACCCGTAAAAAAATTGATGGTCCCAATGGTAACGGTGATCTCATTGTTGCGCCATGAAGTGGTCATATGGGAAGCCGGAAAGAGAAATCTGGTTTGATCTCCGGTAACAAGGTTCTCCACAAAAAGATGTGGAACCGGTGGACGCTGATATATGATCAATGGATCAAAACGCACCAGTGTATTGGCAAACCCTACATAAAGTTTCTTATCCGTAGAATCATAATAGATCCGGGAACCACTGAATATCGGGAGGTCGGGAAAACCATCTTCTTTTCCAAAACCCGTGATCCGCTGCGTTTGAAGATCAAGACAGGCAATTCCGGAATAAGTAGCAATCCATAGCTTGTTGCCAATAATGATCATGGACGAAATATTATTATCGGGTAATCCATTTTCCCTTGTAAAATGAATAAAGGTCTGCTTATCGATATTGTAACAGATAAGACCATTGTTATTACTATTGATCCAGAGATTATTCTGTTTATCCGCTACAAAACAGGTAACCTGCCTGTCTGGTATTTTAATAAAAGGAAAGGAATCTAAAAACCGGTCGAACTGATTGGTAGTTGTATTATATCGTACTATACCATGTCCTGCCACCCAAATATTTCCGGCAGGATCTTCTCCAAGAGTATTGGGACGCTGGATCTTATCATACGGGTCACCTCCATCCGGGATCAGTGTCACAGATCTGGATGTAGCATCATATTTATAAAGGTTAGAAGTGGCAATCCAGATGTTTTTCTTGCGGTCCCTATATAAATCAGCTATCCATTCATAGACTGAATCCCACCTCGGCAATGAAACTTCAGTGATCTTATCCGTTTTGAGATCTACCCGGAATAAAGGTCCATTGCTGCCCAGCCAGATGGCAGAATCATTTGCTTTGACGATCGAATATATATTATTGGGAAAACGACGGTAATTCTCTAACCCAACACGACGGATGAACTGTAATGATTTCTTATCAAAGATCAGCATACCGGCATACCCGCGAGTTGCTACATATATTTTATCTCCCAGTGAGATCATATCATCAATGACAAGATTGGGGAACCGTTCTTCAAAAGAAGAAGGCAAAAGCGCCTGTTCAACGTAAAGTTTGTTATTATCCTGCGCCAGGATTCCTTTATTGGTTGCAATCCAGAGATCGTGGTTGCGGTCTTTGTGCAGATCGCGACAATAATAGGAAGGGAAATATTTTTTAGGTGATACGTCTAGTTTGCCTGTAGTGGGATCCAGTCTTATTTTAAAGAAGCCGGATATATTCCCGGTTATATAAAGTAGCGTGTCACTGATCTGGACCAGTTTGGAACGATAGTCGAAATGGGTAATCGCTTTTTCAAATGGCAGATGGCTGAGTGTTCTTTGATTCAGGGAGGTATTAACATAAATAACAGAGTCAGAGAACGTTTTGATTATGACAAAAAAGTTGGGGTTGGCCTGGTAGAACTCATCGAATGTATTGGCATAGGTAGCCAGTTCTGGTGCAAGCGGACAATCTTTTACTTCAATAGGCCTGAATTCTTTCCTGCTTATATTATAATGATAAACGCCAAAAGTTGAGACTATTGCCAGTTCATTGTTATTTAACCGCAGTATCTGCCGGCCAAAACCGAAGGAAGTATTGGGAACTTCTTTATCGGTATAATAATCATAGCGGAATACGAGTGTATAGTTCTTATCGAAATGATAAAAGCCTGAACGGGTAACCAGGAAAATATCACCCGCTTCATTTCCACAGGCCTGAAGAACGGTATTGAATTTATAAGCGTATAGATTATTGCGATAGGGTATAAAGAGATTCCTTGTTTCTC
>CAMLGP010000483.1 GCA_946479535.1 uncultured Bacteroidota bacterium | reverse complement strand
CAATAAATAACTACTGCAAAGCCATATACCGCAAAGAGATTTTCCAAACCTGTGTATCTGCCTGGATCATCAAATATATAGTTCACAAAATTCAGTGTGATATAATCTGAAATGATGAGCTTTTTGAACAACCCTGAAATGATAAGATAGAATCCTTTAGCGAAATCCGTTTCGGTGATAACATAAGGTTTATTGATCTGCGGAACAAAATCATGCGCTCGAACAATGGGACCCATCATCAGTTTTGGGAAAAATGAAAGGAATAAAAGGTAATCGCTGAATTTCCGGGCGGGTGCAAACTTACCTCGATAAACATCAATTGTATAACTGAGATTTTCAAACGTATAGAAAGAAATCCCTATTGGCAAAACAATGTGTAAAGGATTGAATCCTGTATGTAGAAATTCGTTACTGAATGAAATAAAGAAATTGGTATACTTGAAAGAGAAAAGCATGCCCAGGTTGAAAAAAATACTGAGCACCAGCAGAAAATTTTTCATACCCTGCTTTTTCTCCCGGAATATGGCATTGGATAAAACAAAATCTACAATTGCAGAATTAATAACCAGTAATACAAAATTCCCACTAGCCTTGTAAAAAAAATAAAGAGAGAAGAGACAGAATATATAGCGCCTTATCGCCATTTTTTTACGGAATGCGTAATAAAGCGAAATAAAAACAGCGAAGAATATAACAAAGAAGCCATTATTGAACAGCAGAGGATTATTCTCATCATATTTAAACTGGTGGAAAAAAGCTTGCAGATCAAACGATGGCATGATGGCTGGATATTAATTAGGTTGTCTGAGAGAGTGAACGTATTTCTCATAATCCCTCATCACCGCTTCAAATAAATATTGTCCGAGTATCTCTGCTCCCCTGAAATTGGGGTGGATAAAATCTTTATTGGCCATAGGTGGTTTCAGCTTACCCCATTCCACAATAGTATTGGCTCCGCCCATGGAGGCATACTGGTTATAGAATACGCTACCTGTTTCATAAGCAACCTGGGCCTGTGTTCGTATTAAGGAATCGATACCAATGGCGGTTTTATATTCACCATTATATCGGAAGGCTCTGTCGGCCGTACTTATTACCAGCAACTCACTATTGGGAAAGCAATGCTGGATCTTCCGGAGAACTGGTGTCATAATATTACCATACCAGCCAAACTCGGTATCATTGGGACGAAACAGGAGATTTACTCCGTATTGAACAATTATCAGATCGTAATCATTATTGGCCGCAACGGAACAGAGAAACGAAGAATCCAATTTTGCCAGTTCTATTCCGCTCACACCGCGGAAGGGGAAATTATCAACAAATACGCCTGAATCTGATTCAAAGCTGACCCCATATAGTGGTAGTTTATCATTATTAACAGCCAGCTTCACTGATCTTCCTTTATCATTACCAAGAACAATTCGATTGAACAACTGATCTCCTTTAACTGTGAAGGGCTTATATTGGAAGTGATGGTAACTGAGCTATTTGTAGCGCCACAAAGAAGGCTTTTTTCAATAAGCACCGAATCATTAGAAAAGCTTTGATCTCTTAACTGGACCCAGCCATTGTCTGTATGAAATAAATGGCCGGATAGAAATAGACGATTGCTTTTCCCTTCCCGGAAATTTTCTTCTGTCCAGGTATCTGAACAATCCGTATATGCCGATATCCTGTATTTAGCAACAGGAGAGTTGATAGGTACAAATCCAACTCCGCATCCACCAAAACTATCCTGCAATTCTTTGCGCAGGGTTTGGGAGATCAGATCACCTTCAATCATACTATCTCCAAAAAAAGCCACCCTGATCTTTCTTTTCTTTCCTGATTTTAGATCGTGGAGTTTTTCAGCAAACTTCTTTAATGCTGCCTGGTTGGTATCAGCATTAAAACTCGTTATCAGTTTTGGAATGTTGTATAATTCAAAATCAAAAACAGGTGCTAATACCGAATCACTCTTTCTATGTATGGTGTCAATCTTTGGAGCCGGGGGATGGTAAATATAGCGTTTGCGTTTTACCGGTTCCTTGACCACTTCAGATACCAGGTTAACTCTTTCAAAAGGAGACCACTTGAATTTATAGTAAATAGCGAGCCAGGAAAGGACTATAAATAATCCGACACTGCCAATAACAAAAGATAGGACGCGCCGGTTGCTGTTCATAGAAAAAGACTAGAAGGTAGGCGAGAGTTTAGATTTCCTGATAGCAGCAGCTATTTTTTGTTTCCACCCTTCAGGATCTTCAGAATAACCGCTTTTGCTCATTGCCTCGAGCCATAAGTGATAGTTCATGTTGCCCTTCAACTTATCATAATATTTCCTTTTCTTCACCAGCTTGCAGAAGGCATGATAGGAATCAGCCACAGTTTTGAATTGTTTGTACCGCGACTTAATTCCGTTTGTTTTTAAAAGATCGTTCTTCCCTACAATCCCAAAATGGTTATGTAGCATCTTACTGTTTCGACTCGTTCCTGCTCCTGATTCAATAATAGCCACTCCCAAAATCACTGCAGTTGGGATCTTGTATTCTTCAGAAAGGGAATCAGCCAGCGGTTTGTACTGTTTAATATATTTTGATTGGGCCAAAGCAAACTGGGATGCCAGCAGCAATAAAATGATCAATGGTTTTCTGCGCCATTTTTCAATGGAGGGAAGCTTTATGGATTGGATATTGAGCATTCAGGAGTAAATATAATAAGCAGTTTTCTTTTTTCTAAATCGTTTAAATTGCAAAAAAATTGTGACGCTGATGGAAAGCAAACTGGTTGTGGACCGGAATAGTGGGCTGGAGGAATTCAGGGATTTAGGTCATCAACCGCAAAACCCTGTAATCCGTGTAGTTGCAAAGGTTATTTCATATATTTTTCATCCCCTTTTTGTTCCTGTTTATATTGCCTGGTTCCTGTTAACTGTGCAGCCTTATTTATTCAGTAGCGGAACACCTTCCCAGAAAATGCTGAAGCTTCTCCAGTTCTTTATCATGTACAGCTTTTTCCCCCTGGTAACAGTATTGCTGGCCAAGGCCCTCGGTTTTTTAAGTAGTATCTATTTAAAAACACAGAAGGACAGGGTTATTCCTTATATCGCCTGTGGCATTTATTATTTCTGGATGGCGTACGTATTGCGTCACTTACCAGATATGTCAAGGGAAGTGGTGCAATTGTCCATTGCCATTTTTGTTGCATCATCAGTTGGTCTCATCGCTAATATTTATATGAAGGTTAGCATGCATGCCATGTCCATGGGAATAATGGTGATCTTTATTTTAATGCTTGCCAGTATTCAGGGTGAGAATTTCAATATTTATATAGCTGGGGCCATTCTGCTGGCAGGAATTGTGTGCACTTCAAGGCTAATTGTATCTGACCATACTTCCAAAGAGATCTATGTTGGTTTGATGATCGGAGCATTTTCCCAGTTACTGGCACCCGGGATTGACCGGATACTACCCTGAATGCAAACAGGCCAATT
>CAMLGP010000482.1 GCA_946479535.1 uncultured Bacteroidota bacterium | reverse complement strand
CTACATCCTTCCCTCATCCGCAAAACTATAATACCCCTCCTCACTCACTATAATGTGATCCAGCACCTTAATATCAAATATTCCCGCAGCCTCCTTCACCTTATGAGTTAGCTCCTCATCAGCACAGCTCGGCCGGAGATTCCCAGACGGGTGGTTATGACTTAAAATGATACCCAGGGCATTTTGCTCCAAAGCCTTCCTCAGGATGATCCTGGGGTCCGCAACCGTGCAGGTAATGCCTCCTTCACTGATTACCTCGTGATGGGTGATCTTATTGGCCCGGTTCAGGTAAATGGCTACAAAAACCTCATGCCGGTAATCCTTGAATTTTGACCTCAGGTAATGGGCTATATCAACACTGGAGGTAATGCTCATTTTATCAGGATTGATCCTTGCCTGCCGGCGCCGGCTTAGTTCTACCCAGGCCGTAATGATGATGGCCTTGGCACGGCCTATTCCCTTGATTTTCATAAAGTCCTTGATAGATAGCTTCCCCAGTTCATTCAGGTCATTCTTCCCCAGCTTCATCACTTCCCTGGCCAGGTCTAACGCCGTTTTTTCACGCGTGCCATGGTTTATTAATATCGCCAGCAACTCCGCATTGCTACACATTCCTGCACCCTTCATTAGTAATTTTTCTCTCGGCTGATCGTCCTTTGCCCACTGCCTGATTGAGTATTTATTCTCTTGCATAAAATCAAATTAACAAATATTTTAGTGCTGCGATACAGTTTTAACACCGCTGTTTCCGCGAAAAAAATCCGATCATTTGAAACACCCTAAAATCTGGACTCATGAAAACCCGTAATCTGCCCTCCGTTGGAGCGTTGCACCCTGTTCTGTTCTTCGCTGTTATGTACCTTGTTGTACTGTTTTTCTCAATCTTTATCTGCTCATCACTGTTTTATAGCTGCAGTTCTTCTTCTACAAGCATTGTGAAGACCACTACGGCCCCTGCTAAACAACAGACTTCAATGCCTGTTCAGGTTTCAACAGCGGTAGTAGTTCGCTAACAAATAACTTACTAACCTATTCCGATATATTTTCGTCAGCCCTCTGGCGATCTGATGCCCCTTACTGTCCAGGTTCGGGGTGTCTTTTTTTATGGCAGAGCAGACCGAATCTGTATCTTTGCGGCTCCAAAACGGTATACATTATTCCAATATGCAGTCTGCCAAAATATTTGCCGGAACCAGCTCAAAAGAGCTCACCAATGATATTTGTAAACAGTATGGCGCTAAACAGGGGAATATTCATATTCAAAAGTTTAGCGATGGAGAGATCAGTCCCACCTTCCTGGAAAGCATCCGGGGAGATTTTGTTTTCCTGGTGCAGAGCACCTATGCACCGGCTGATAACCTGATGGAGCTGCTCCTGATGATTGACGCAGCCAAAAGGGCCTCCGCCTACAAGGTAATTGCAGTAGTGCCTTATTATGGATATGGCCGGCAGGACCGAAAAGATAAACCCCGCGTAGCCATTGGAAGCAAGCTGGTCGCCAATATGTTAGTAGCAGCCGGCACAGACCGGGTCATCACAATGGACCTCCATGCTCCACAGATCCAGGGCTATTTTGACATCCCGGTTGACCACCTGGATAGTCACGCACTTTTTATCCCTTATGTTGAGAATCTGAAGCTTGAAAACCTTACCTTTGCGGCCCCCGATGTAGGAGCAACAAACCGCATCAGGGAGATAGCCAATTACTTTGGTTCAGAAATGGTTATCTGCGACAAGCACCGGAAAAGGGCCAACGAGATCGCAAGCATGGTGGTGATCGGAGATGTGACAAACAAGGATATCGTTATCATTGATGATATCTGCGATACCGGAGGCACCCTGGCCAAAAGTGCAGCTCTTTTAAAAGAAAAAGGCGCAAGAAGCGTTAGAGCGCTGATCACACACCCTGTTTTGAGTGGCAAGGCGTACGAGAATATTCAGAACAGCGTGCTGGAAGAACTGATAGTATGTGATACCATACCAATTAAGAAAGACGCTTCTTCCAAGATCAAAGTGATCTCCGTTTCAGAATTGTTTGCAGTAGCTATCCGCAACGCTTTTGAAAACAAGAGCATCACCAGTCTCTTTGTACATTCTCAAAGAAGACCGAGTTTATAAGACGTAACAACCAGTAAATTTTTAAACAACATACAATGAACACAATTACAATCGAAGGACAACTGAGGACCGGATTCGGCAAAACAGCCACCCGCCAGCTCCGCTCTCAGGAATTGGTGCCCGGTGTAATTTACGGGGGTGCACAGGAGATCAATTTTTCAGCTCCTGCTGCGGCATTCAAACCTTTAGTATACACACCGAATTTTCAGTTTGCAGAAATAAAACTGGATGGTAAAACCTACAGAACAATCTTAAAGGATCTTCAATTTGATAAGGTTAATGACCACCTTATCCACGTTGATCTTTTGGAACTGGTGGAAGACAAAAAGGTAATTGCTGATATTCCGGTAAAATTTACCGGAGTGGCAAAAGGAGTAAAAGATGGTGGCAAGCTGATCACCAAAATGAAATCCTTGAAGGTAAAGACCTATCCCAAATACCTGAAAGAACAGATTGAAGTACCAGTTGATGAACTTGATCTCAACGGAAATATCCGGGTAGAAGATGTGAAAGTAGACAACTACGAGATCCTTAACTCTCCTCGTATTCCTATCGTTTCTGTGGTTCTCACAAGACAATTGAAGCAGGAAGAAGCTGGCGCACCTGGTGCAGCACCTGCTGCAGGCGCCGCCGCTCCAGCTGCCGCTGCTGCCGCAGCACCAGCCGCTGCCGAAAAGAAGAAATAATCCGGGAAATAAGGATTCCCAACTTATATTTTTTAACCCGTTGGCCTCAGACCAACGGGTTTTTATTTAGTAAATGCGATATTTGGCTGAAGGAATGTGTTTGAGATCTGCAAATCCGGAAGAATGGTTTTTGTATGAAATTTTTGATAGTAGGCCTCGGAAATGTTGGCAATGAATATGCGCATACGCGGCATAACATAGGGTTCGATATTGTGAACGCCCTGGTTCACAAGCTCGGCGGACAGTTCAGAACAGATCGGCTGGCCTATATTTCCGAAGTTAAGTTCAGAGGCAGGAACCTGGTCTGTGTTTGCCCAACTACCTACATGAACCTGAGCGGTAAAGCAGTGAAATACTGGATGGAAAAAGAAAAGATAGCTCTTGAAAATATCCTCGTTATTGTAGATGAAGTTGCTTTACCTTTAGAAAGCCTGCGTCTCAGGCCATCCGGAAGCGATGGAGGCCATAACGGCCTGAAAAGCATCCAGGAATTACTGGGAACCCAGGCCTATCCCCGGCTTAGATTTGGCATCGGAAACAACTTTCCAAAGGGCCTTCAGTCGGATTATGTGCTGGGAAAATGGGATAAAAAGGAGGAACCCCTGGTGAAACTAAAGATAGAGAAGTCCGTAGAAGCAATAGAAATCTTTGTAACACAGGGAATTACCATAGCCATG
>CAMLGP010000481.1 GCA_946479535.1 uncultured Bacteroidota bacterium | reverse complement strand
ATACGATCTGTACATCCTTTTCTGTTTTGATACCACCTCCAAAATCAATCACCAGTGAAGTTTTGCCTGCAATTGTTTCAAGAACCTTCCAGTTCTTCACCGCACCTGCTTTAGCACCATCCAGGTCTACCAGGTGCAATCGCTTTAAACCGGCATCTTCAAACTCCCTTGCAACTTCCAGGGGTTTTTCATTGTAGGTCTTTTTCTGTGAATAATCACCCTGGGTAAGCCTCACACATTTACCATCTATGATATCTATTGCCGGAATGATCTCCATTTCTGGTTTATTATTTACCTTTTAAACAATGGCTTCTCGCTGCTCGCACCTCGAGGTTTTATTTCCTGTCCGTTATATTGATAAAATTCTTAAGTATCTGTTCACCAGCATCCGCACTCTTTTCCGTATGAAACTGCACGCCGTAAAAATTATCCTTGTGCAGGGAGGCGCTGTATTCAATTCCGTATTCTGATGTAGCAATTGTCCATTTACACAATTCAGCATAATAGCTATGCACATAATAGATATAGCTGTTCTCCTTTACGTCTTTAAACAGGGGCGATTGCAGGCCATAGATAGCATTCCAGCCAATCTGCGGCACTTTCAAATTGGGTTTGGCCGGAAAGCGTTTCACTTTTACATCAAACACTCCCAAACCTTTTGTATCCCTCTCTTCTGAATGTGCGCATAACAATTGCAGTCCCACACAAATACCCAGTACGGGCTGTTTTAATCCAGGTATCAGCTTATCCAGGTTCTTTTCCTGAAGACTTTGCATGGCACTCAGGGCTTCCCCTACACCAGGAAACAAAACCCTGTCTGCACTTCTTATCTCATCATGGTTATCGGTCACTATCGCCTCCACTCCAATTCTTTCAAGCGCGTATAAAACCGATTGCACATTACCTGCATTATATTTTAGCAAAACCACTTTCATCGCTTACAAAACTCCCTTTGTACTTGGTAAATAATTGCTCACAGGGTCCTTCCTGATTGCCATCCGCACAGCTTTTGCAAAGGCCTTGAATATGGCTTCAATTTTATGATGTTCATTTTCCCCTTTACATTCTATATTCAGATTACATTTTGCTCCATCACTGAATGATTTAAAGAAATGAAAGAACATCTCCGTTGGCATCTCCCCTATTTTCTCTCGCTTAAATTCAGCATTCCATACCAGCCAGTTGCGCCCGCCAAAATCAATGAGCACTTTGGCATCAGCTTCGTCCATAGGTAAGGCAAAGCCATATCGTTCCATTCCTTTCTTATCAGCCAGCCCCATGGCAAAAGCTTCACCCAATGCAATACCTGTATCTTCAATGGTATGGTGTTCATCAATATGCAGATCGCCTTTAACGGAAATATTCAGATCTATCTTTCCATGCCTTGCTATCTGCTCCAGCATGTGATCAAAGAAACCCAGACCCGTTGAAATAGCTGCCCTCCCATTCCCATCAAAATTGGCTTCCACACTGATCTTTGTTTCATTGGTATTCCGTTCATGCTTTACCTGGCGCAATCCGAGTTTTAGAAAAGAATAGATCTCACTCCAATGAGTTGTTTCCAGCGCCACTGTATTCTTTCTCAATTCTTCCCTGTTATCTTTTATTTCTGCTCCGCCCAGGTTGGGATCATTGTTCAGCCAGATGCCTTTGCAATTAAGATTCCTGGCAAGCTGAATATCCGTGATCCGGTCCCCTATTACGTAAGAATTAAGGATATCATATTTGTCATTGTTCAGGTATTCCGTAAACATGCCAATTCCCGGTTTCCGGGTAGGCGCATTATCCTTAGCATAGCTTTTATCGATATGCACTTTTGTAAAACAAATACCTTCCCCTTCCAGTGATCTCATCACAAAATCCTGCACAGGCCAGAATGTATCTTCAGGAAAATCCCTGGTACCCAATCCATCCTGGTTGGTCACCATTACCAATTCATAATCCAGTTCACGGGCAATCCTGCCCATGTACTCAAACATCTGTGGATAGAATTCCAGTTTGGAAAAAGAATCGATCTGATACGTGGGTGGTGCCTCTTTGATCAAAGTGCCATCCCTGTCTATGAATAATACTCTTTTCATTATTTTTTATAAGTCACTTTCCAGATGCGGCCATTCTGGTCGTCTGAAATATATAATGAGCCGTCTGCATCCTGGGCCAAACCACAGGGGCGATGCGCTGAATCACCAGGCGTTTTCCTTGGACCAGCAAACCCATCAGCAAATATTTCATACTCACCACTTGGCATCCCATCTTTGAATGGAACGAATACAACGGTATAACCCTGTTGAGGATCCGGAGCACGATTCCATGAACCATGGAAGGCTATAAATGCACCATTCTTATATTTCTCCGGGAATTGATTTCCGGTATAAAACAATAATCCATTCGGAGCCCAATGGGCAGGGAATGCATAGATTGGCTTCTGTTTGTTATCGCAACCTTTTGTGCTCTTGCCGTCTCCACCATATTCCGGCGACTGTACCTTTGCTTTTAGTGCAGGATCATAATAACAGTATGGCCAGCCAAAATCATCTCCCTTTCTGATACGGAACATTTCTTCTGCAGGCTTTTCCACTCTGTCTGCAAGTGTGAATTTATCTGGGAATAAACGGTCAAGATCATCGCGACCATGCTGCATGGCATACAGGTCATTCACCTGTGTATTCCAGTCAAGTCCTACAATATTGCGGATACCCGTACAGAAACGAACACCATCTGCATATTTCTGATTGGTTTTATCTGCTTTAAATTGCCAGATACCTCCGGCTGAGTCCAGTATGGGACAGGGATTCATACCCATTGAACCTGCAACCCTATCCTTTTCCTGGCAGGAATTGGAAGGCGCTCCAATATTAACATAGATATTGCCCGCGTTGTCCAGTACAATAGATTTTGATTCATGCTGGTGTTTGTTGATCAAACCTGAAACAATTGTCTGCTGGCTGGCGGTATCAACACTTCCATCAGCATTCAGTTTGTAGCGATATACATCCTCGTTGGAAGATGCATAAAGGTATCCGCCCTTTACGGCAATGCCCGTACCCTCATAACTACCAAATGCCCATTTTTCTTCTGCCACACCATCCCCATTTGCATCTTTCAATCTGACAATACCGGGACCGTTTTTCAGGCTGCCCATCTTCACATACAGATAGCCGTTGTCAAAAACAATATGCCGGGCATTTCCCAGCGAATCGGCAACAACAGCAGCTGAAAAGCCCTGAGGTAAAGTAATGCTGGAATCAATGGCAGCAGTACTTCCCGCTCCGGTTGTTGTAGTATTCTTATCCTCATTATTACAGGATAATAATGTCAGGATCATCAAAAGAGTTAAGAGCGATAATGTATTTTTCATAACAAACATTGTTTGCGCTAAAGTTACAGGAAAATTAGGGCCTTGGGAGAGGGGGATTTTGAGATTTTGAAATTGGGAAATTGGGAAATTGGAATATCTTAAAAACCTTCAATTATAGATAACCAGTTT
>CAMLGP010000480.1 GCA_946479535.1 uncultured Bacteroidota bacterium | reverse complement strand
GTATCAAACAAGCGTTTTCCATTTTCCTGTGAGCCCTGGGAATCCATCGAAATGAAATGTGCATTCCCGATATCAAATGAATAATAAGCCGAAGTATGCGACGGTACGCCACCTGATTCACCTTTGGTGGGCATGGAAAAATTGCGGTAATAAGCGATCTCGCCAGACCGCTGCGCCACTTCTGCCGCATAAGGCTCATCCTGGTAATCGTGATTGCCTGGAGCAGGAAAAAGCGGCGATTTTTTTAATAAGTTGTCTTTATATACATTGAAGAAATGACCCTGGTATTCGTAGTCTTTTCCAAACGAGTAAGCATTATCACCCAGCAATATCCAGGCATTCAAATAATCATTGCCCAGGTATTTCACGAACTGGTCCCTGGCATCGCTTTGGTTAGTGGATATGCTGCCGCAATCTCCATATACACCGATGCGGTATTTCCCTGCCTTGCCTTGTGGTGGAAGAGTTGAGAAATAATTGTCAGCATCTCCCTGTAACGTATCCCTGAATCCTTCAATAAGATAATAATACCTTGTTTCTGGCTGCAATCCGTTCAGTGTAACAATATGCTCTGAAGTACGGTAATCGTTGCCCGCGATCTGGTCGAGCTTGCCTGGGCGTGTTCCATATCTCACAAAACTGACATCAAGCATGTCCGTTCTCCAACGGATCGTCATGCTGTGCTCCGTTGCCACCTGCAAATAAGGGCTTCTTATCAGGGAAGGTCGGATCCCATAACGGTCGGCCGAACGGGAAGCCGTAGTGGTTTGAGCATTTGACCCGCCAGTCATGGCAATAATAAGCATACTAATCAGAAAACACTTTTTCATTGTAATACTATTTTAATTGGATTAGAAAAACGCCGGAATGAATATAATCTTCCGGGGTACTCCATAAAGGCTTCCAGTAAAAAACAGAGGTTTCCCTTTTGGGAAGCTTATCCTCATCCCTGTAAGCCAGGTTTATACGAAAACTATTGTCTGCTTTCTTTATTAATGATAAGGGAAGAGTGCATTGCACCTGGAAAATATTTCCGGCCAATGATGAGACCGTTTTGATCTCTCCGCTGTATTTATCCGTTTTATTCGCCAGCGTCTCTGCTCTTACCGGGATCACCAGGCTGTGTTGCTTTGCGTTTTTATCTTCATAATAAAACAGGACCGCGTCTCCGCTATCTGTGTTACCAGGAATCCATTGATTGTCCTTTACTTCTATATTTACATAACAATTCTTTTCATCGCTCGAAACCTGGAAACGTGTCTCGCTGTCGTCTTTCCCTGTCCAGTACCACGGTCCCTTTATAAATTCCGGACGGTCAAGATAAACCACATCTTTACCTTCCCTCATTTTACCTGAAGCATCTGCAGAAGAGCGGACTTTTGCAGCAGGGCGCTTCCAACTCAACAACATTTCTTTTTGAAAGGGAATACTGTAATCATGACCATTCAGAAGGTAAGACCCTCTAAGCTCAACCGGTAGCTGATATACCGAATCCAAACTGATACCATTGCCTTTACTATTTTTCAGAACAACATGGATCGTATCATCGGTCCCAGGATTTACCACACGATCAATTTCTTTAGGCGTCCATTCAATACCATTGTGAGCTGCTAAGCTACCGGTTACTTTTAAAGGAATATTCAGTTCATTGTGCAAAACCAGTTTGCCTGAGAGTTGGGATACATACATCGAGTCTGCAACAACCGGCAGAGGTTTAAGCCAGGTGCCATTGATCAGGCATTGCGTTATGGTATTGCTTGTATCATTAACGATATCTTCTTTAATGATCCCGTCAAGTTTGAGATTAACGATCACAGGATCATTTTTGGTCAAAGAAACAAGAGTGATATGATCATACTCACCGTATTTTTCTCCCCGCAGATCGCTGCCACCTCCGGTAGAGCCAAGGACGAAATGCTTTTTCCCGTTTTTAATGGAAGAAAGGTAGGTGTGATGGTGGCCTGAGAATAAGGTGTATTGCCGCCCTTCCAGTAATGATTCTATTTGTTCATATCCTTCTTGTTTTTGTCCCTTCCCCTGCCATACAGGCCGGTGCATAAAAAGGAAAGTCCATCTTACATTCTTGTTTTCTTCAATTGCTTTTTTGAAATAAGCGACCTGGTCTTTTTTGATGCCGCCAGATCCGCCATCTTCCGTATTCACACACAGAAATAATACGTTTTTGTATACGAAGTGATAATAAGGTTGCCCGAGGCGTTTCCTCCATTCCTTTTCCATAATCTCATTGCTGATATCATGATTTCCGGGAACATAAAAAAAAGGCATTTGCAGCGGTGCAATATCCCGGTCAAATTCATTCCATTGACGGTTTATTTCAACACTGTCATACGATTTGCCATCAATAAGATCACCGACGGAGATAACGAATTGTGGTTGCAGCAGATTGAGCTTAACAACAGCATCTTCAAAAATGCCGGGCCGCCGCCCACCCCACAGATCAGTTATAATGGCAAAATGAAGACCTGATGTGTCATCATTCCAGGACACATTGGTAACCGGCAGGCGCTGCTGGGACCATCCCTTTTGGAAAAGAAAGGTGTTGAAGAATATTAAAAGGAACGTATAAAATAGTCTGAGCCTTGCCACTTGATTAGTCTTTAGAGTTGATTATTGAAAATGGAATAGTCCATGCGATAAGAACCGCATGGACCACCCCGCCGAAAATTTTGTTATGGTTTATCCCACCAAACACGGGTGCTTGTCAGATCCTGGCCCTGCCGGGAAACGGCGTCATTGATATTACCGGGATTTGAAGCATATTCATCACGCGGATAGTAAAGCCTCCTGGGAAGCTCAGCACCTAAGTTGCTGCTCAAGGTACGGTCAAGCGCACTGTAAGTGTCAGGATAACCGCTTCTGCGCATATTGGCCCATGCTTCGTAATAGTTAGGGAAGGTTTCAATCCAGTATTGCGTATTGATCTGCTTCAGGGCATCTGCCGGATCGTAAGGATTGGCTGCAAGGTATGCATCCTGCTGAGCGGTAGTAATAACACCACCGGGGTTCCAGCCATCATTTCCAAAAATGCTTAATTGACTCATCGCAGCCTTTACGCCATTTTCATAATATGCTTTGGCGTCACCTGTTACGATTCCCCTTACAGCAAGCTCAGCCAGTTGAAACTGAACCTGGGCATAACTTAAATGGATAAAAGGTGCAGCATATCTACCAAAGGTCCTGATATTGGCTACAGAAGCACTGTCTCTTGGTACAGTTTGCGCAAACTGGTCCCTGCCTCTTTGTACAGCCGGGTCATGATTCCCTTCCTGGTAAGAAGACAGCGGTAGTTTCACCCTCATGCAATACACTGGAGTGCGTGGGTCGTTACGAAGTTTTAATGAATCTACAAAAGGTTGTGCAAATCTGTATGTAGTGATATAGCTGGAACTGATCCAGGTGTGTGCGGTGCCATTGGAGGTAGTACCTGTTCCGGAGATCTGGGTAGTGTAATTTACAACGAAATTATCGCTGTTGCT
>CAMLGP010000479.1 GCA_946479535.1 uncultured Bacteroidota bacterium | reverse complement strand
GTATCCTTCGCTGTCTGGATGAATAGTATAGTCTGCAGGGATCGGGTATTACGGATCATTTTTTTCCTGATTGCCATGTTAATCTCCTGATTGACTATTAATGGTAATAAAAAAGAGAGAGTTCTGGAAAGAACTCTCGATACACCTAACTAACTGCTATGAGAAAAAAGTTATAGAATCGTTATAAACGTTATAGAATTACGTGGATGTTCTGTCGGTTGAATATTATCGCGGTGAGGATAAAATAAAAACTTTTCATACAATCGGTTTATGGTTATGGTTTTTGATTAGTCGAATTTCTTTCCTTATTCTGCCTTGTTCTCTAACACGGTGTAAAAATAATGCCCCACCAGGGGTGGGGCAATGGACTATTGAGCGAATTGTAGAAAATATGGTATGAATTGCAGGATTCGTCGGTAGATGACTATTTGTAAGGATCAATAGTCTCGATAGTTCCGTCCGGGCGGTAATGCAGTTCCGTCACCTTTATATTCCGTAGATGCGTTTGACCTGAAAGCTGCACATCATGATAAAAGAGATACCATTTCCCATTAATTTCCACTATGGAATGGTGGTTGGTCCAGCCTCTTACCGGGTTTAATACCACTCCTTTGTAAGTGAATGGCCCCCAGGGATTATCACCCATTGCGTAAGCGATGTAATGGGTATTGCCAGTTGAATAAGAGAAATAGTATTTGCCATTGTATTTGTGCATCCAGGATGCTTCAAAGAAGCGGCGGGTGCTGTCTCCTGCTAACAATGGTTTGCCGTTTTCATCCTGGATCACCAGGTCTTTGACTTTTCCGTCAAAGCTCACCATATTCTTATTCATTTTGGCAACTTTTGGGGTCAATGCGGGCTGATCATTTGCCGGGTATTCGTCTTTGGAAACATATTTACCAGTGCTCCACCGTTGCAATTGTCCGCCCCAGATGCCACCAAAATACATGTAATAGCTGCCGTCATCATCTTTGAATACTGCAGGGTCTATACTATAGGTTCCGGCAATTGGATTGGGCTCAGCCTTGAATGGGCCAACCGGAGATGTACTGGTAGCTGCACCAATATGGAATACGTCTGATTTATCTTTTACAGGGAAATACAGATAGTAAGTGTTATTTGCAAACGCTGCATCTGGTGCCCACATTTGCCGGCCAGCCCATGGAACATCTTTTATGTCAAGCGCCACACCATTATCAGTTGCTTTACCAGTAATGGAATCCATTGACAGAATATGATAATCTTTCATTGCAAAATGGCTACCCAGATCATCCTGCGGGATTCCTGCTTCATAATCATGGGAAGGATAGATATATATTTTCCCATTAAATACATGCGCAGATGGATCGGCCGTATAAATTGCACTAATAAGGGGTTCTGAAATTGGTTTCAGCGTATCGGCGGATGCTGTTGTATTATTTTGGGTAGAGTCATTAGTTGCTGTTTTTTCTCCTTCATTGTTACAGGATACAAAAACAACGAAAGCCATAACTGTGACTGGTAAAACAAGTCTTTTAAATGAAGCACTGATCATGCGGAGGGGTTTTAATTGTCTTGCAATATAGGCAAAGACAATTTTATCTGAATTAAACCATATGCAAGGATTTTTTTCTCCTTATCACACAGCCTCAACCTCATATACGGGGCTGAATAAATACAGTTTACCTGTTTTTACTTCGGCGCACTTAAAGCGTTTGCGCAGTTTTTCTCCTTTTTTAAATACGCGTCCATCACTGGTCCTGAATAATGCGTTAAGGGCAAGTTCTTCAACCAGGCGATGATGACTTTGCTTATCATATCTTCTCAATACGCGTAAGAGACCATCTTCGGAACATGAACTTGCGCCAGGATTTTGAAGAGAGCGAAGTAATTCCTGTTCTATGTCTGAAGGGAATATCTTTTTTTGAAGGAACTGATCAAGCAGACCACCATATACTTTTTTCCATTCCTTTCCATGCGCCATAATATTATTTCCGAAATGTTCAAAGGCCAGCAGATGTGCCAGCTCATGCAACAAGGTGATCAGGAAGGACCAGGAATTCAGATTGCCATTGACACTAATGCGGTGATTGTCCTGACTGGTCCGGTGACGATAATCGCCCAGCACGCTTTTTCTTTCCCGTGCAACAGTGAGATGAACCTTATATTGACGCAGATATGTCAATACTGCGTCGTAGGTACCTGTGGGTAAATACTCATGAAGCTGTCCGATCGGAACTTCCTTCTTAGGCATTCTTTTTTTGCTTCATCAACTTTGTCAATACCGACACTTCTATGAAAGTATATACAAGGTATAAAAATAAGCAGATAATCAGCGCCGGTTTATTGACATTGCTCTTTGCGATCAGGATATATAATGCAGCTGCCAAAACGATAATAAAAAATTTAATTATGAAGCTAAGGTACATGGCCCTTACAAATGCATGAGGATTTACCGACTGCATTCCCCGGTGAAGCAACAGATAGGAAAAAAGTGTAACAATTACCAGCAGCAGGTTACCAATAATAAGTACATCCTGGTCAACATTGCGGCGTGTAAGAAAACTTTTGGCGCTAACGAATAAAGCAGTTAAAATAATAAAGAGAAGCAGTGCGGGCCTCAGAGGCGCGAGTTTATTTTGTTTCATTATCCTTTTTATTGCCGGCACCGGGGCTCTTGTCCTGACTGTCTTTGCCGGAAGTATCTCGTACCAGTTTATAAAATGTTACCCCCAGTACAAGCAAAGGTAATGCACTCGTAAATAATGGGAAGAGGTTAAGCCAGTGATCAACTTTATATCCAATGAAAACGGCCAAGCCGATAGCTACCAGTAGTTGAGCACTCAACCCTGCATAGCGCATGAAATCTTTTTTGCTGTTGTTGTTAGTTGACGGCAACCTGTTTAACGATCTGTTTTTGCTCAGATCCGTTGCTCATTTCCACAACATTTGTACCCATGTGACATTCGCCATTGAAAACAGCACTTGGTTCAATCTGTAGTTTGCCTGCGTAGAGATTACCAGTAACAGTAGCATCACTGCGGAGTTGCAGCAAATCTTTTGCTTTTACGTTACCAGAAACCTTACCGATGATATCTGCCTGGTTGCCGGAAATATTGCCTTCCACCACACCGTTGGCACCTACCACCACTTTGGCAGTGCTATGGATATTACCGATAATAGTTCCATCAATCCGGAGATCACTACTGCTATTGATATCACCTTTGAGTGTAGTACCGGCTCCTATGAGAGTGGTGCCGTTTCCGCCATTGGTTTTTTCAACTGCCATTTCGGTTTTGTTTTTGTTAAACATTGGATAATTGATTTAAACGAGGAGAATAAAGATAAACTGGATTATTTAGAAATGCAATGGGCTGGAAGACAACGGGTAAAAGGACCTCAAAAAGCAGTATTTTCCCTGTCTTTATACCTTGTTCATCGGCCATGTTTCACGCGCGGTCACTCACGAGCCTCCTGAACCAGTAATATCAAACAGTAAACGAGTGGTTCATGGAACACGAA
>CAMLGP010000478.1 GCA_946479535.1 uncultured Bacteroidota bacterium | reverse complement strand
CCAGGAACCTTCGAACTTTGATTTTTCAGGCAATACTGCAAAGGATAGCAATAAAGCAGGCGCCACCAATAAAGCCAGAAATTTTTTGGAAGTGTATCGTTTCATATTTGATGTTTTTGGTGGATAAATTTAGGGAGAAATTACCGTGCACTAAAATTATATAAATGGTAGGTCCTCCTTATCTGGACTTCTTATATTTGAATAGCTCAAATTAAATTCAGGATATGACCCCAATTTCTGATGAATACATGCAGGACATGCTTGGCAAAACAAAAGAATATAGTTTTGTAATGCTGAAACCCGGACCCAATGCTGCTTCTGAAAATGTGCGCAGTATAATCTGGGAACACGCAAGGAGAAATTTCTCCCTGCGGGCCGAGGGCATATTATCCATCGTTGGGCCCATCACCATCGAAGCACCTGTTAGCGGTATCTATATTTTCAATGCAAACCCTGAAGAGATCCCGGCCATCATGGATGAAGATCCTGCCGTGAAAGCGGGAATATTTCTGTATGATATCTACCCCTGCCGCAGCTTTCCCGGAGATCAACTGGGCTGACAATGACCAACATATAGTAATTTATATATATCCCGTAAAAAATAGTTCAACACAAGTTTTACACAATCGGTGGAACAATCAGGTATTAAGTACACGGTGTACATATATTGCATCAGTTTTTAACTGATAAAATTACCCGTATGTGCAGTAGCATTTTAAGGCGCCTGTCCCTGACTGGCAGCCTCTTGGTAGCGGGCTTTTGTGTACTGTGTGCGCAGAGCGATGCTTTTGAATTGAAATACAATAATTCTGCGATCTACGCAGGCATTGAGGTTGGCTCAAAAGGAGTAAAACTCAGCATCGTGGAAATTGGAAAAAACGCCAAAACAACAGGAGCTTTCAATGCATTGAAAGACTCCAGCATTAATACGGATTTCATCACCTTCTCACAACCTACCTTCAACGCCACTCTAAACGGACTTTATAACCTTTATACTACTGTAACCAATGATTACAAGATCCCCGCAAAGGATGTGTTTACCGTTGTTAGCAGCGGCGTAAAAATGCAGGCGGAAAAAGAAAACAGGAATAACTATATCCAGCAGCTGATCGATTCTTTCAAATTGAGGATTAAAGATCCCAAAAGAGATGTGGAGGTAATAGATGTGCAGGGCGAAGCAAGACTCTCCCATCTGGGTATAGTTCCTGACGAAAAAAGATACAATACTTTCCTGATCGATATTGGAAGTGGTAATGCCAAGGGTGGTTATTTTCCCTATGGCAATACCAATAATTTCAAATTATTTCAATTGAATTGGGGAACCAAGAGTGTTACAAATGAAACAGAAAAAAAATGTGGCGATGATAAAACACTGATCAACTACAACAGGCAGCTGTACCGTGTTTTGATGACCGCTGAAAATACTGAACTCGTTTATGCTGTGAATGCCAGCGGTGCATATCCCCTTAGCGATAATATTGCTTTCAGTGGTGGCATTGCCTGGTCAGTAGCCACTCTCTTAAAGCCCGATCTGATTGATAAATCAGTGGTAACCGTAAGCTTTGATGAGGTACAAAAATTCTCCGACAGGCTTTATTCCAGTTTCGGTTCCTTATCACCTGAACTATTGGCACAGACTGTAAAAGAAAACCAGTCAACTGTATTGAAAGAAGCCAGGCGCGTACACACCGTGTTTGATCAGCGTGCACTGATGGCAGGCACAGGTTTATTGTTAAAGATCATGCGCCAGTTTGTTTCTGTATATGAAACTAAACAGTTCTACCTGGTAAAGAATGGACAGGTGGGCTGGATCACTGCCTATGTAGATCAAGCCATCAATAAGTAATACCAATGGCTAATAGCTTTTAGCCATTGGCAAATCTCCTTTACTATCAATTCTGATTTTGCCTGGGTATCTCCAGGTAAAGGATATTACAGCTGAATGGCTGCAATAGAATATGATCCCGGATAATCTCTCCGGCTGCAATCCTGTTATTTCTTACGGCCAGTTTCCAGTTCTTAACTTCCAAAAAGAGTTTTTGAATGGTGTGACCTCCATTATAATAAACCCTGATCCTTCGCCATTCATCACGCATAGCCGCTCCATCAATTACGTACCCTACCACCCCTTCCGGCATGTGTTCTTCAAATCGAATATAGCTCTGTATCTGGTCAGCTGTTCGCATCCGAAATGCGGGATGCTCCTTCCTTATCTTAACCAGGGCCTTAATATAATCAAACACATCCCGGTTCCGAACCTTCAGGCTCCAGTCGATCCCATTTATATCATCCGGAGATTCATAAGAATTTTCCACCCGCTTTTTGGTTCTTAAAAATTCCGAGCCTGCATGCAAAAAGGGAATACCCTGTGATGTCAAAACAATTGATAATGCCAGTTTCTGCATTTCCTTTCGTTGTTCTTCACTGGCATCCGAAGCAGAAATGGCCAGCCTGTCCCACAGAATATGATTATCATGTGAATCACAATACGAGACAGACTGATGAGGATAGGTTGCGTAGGCCATCCGTGTATGTAATAGTCTGGAATAATTTACCTGGGGATGTGGGCAACATGCAGTTACACCAAACTTGATAACATCTTCCATTCCGGGACGGCCACTTACAAATCCTTTCTCTTCCGGTTTATATATATTACCCCTAATGGCATCACGCAGATCATCTCCATATACAGCAATCCGGTTCAGGGAGGATACATTTGTTTTTATGGCACGCATGGAAGCCGCAAGCGGACTTTTTCCGGGAGACCACCCTTCCCCATACAATAGTATATCAGGTTTTATCTTATGCAGTTCACGAGAAACAAGATTCATGGTAGTTATATCATGCACTCCCATAAGATCAAATCGGAAGCCATCCACATGGAATTCACTTAACCAGTACATTGCGGAATCCAGTATGAACTTCCGCATCATGCCTCTTTCACTGGCCGTTTCGTTTCCACATGCCGTTGCATCTGATAATTCACCTTCCTCTGTCTGCCGGTAATAATATTCTGGTACCAGCTGATTAAAGGAAGAATTAAATGCATCAGCGGTATGATTAAAAGTGACATCCATGATCACACGCAGACCGTTCTCATGCAATGTTTTTATCATCTCTTTCAGTTCCCGGATCCTTACCATTCCATCAAACGGATTGGAGGAATAGGAACCTTCAGGCGCATTATAATTGAGAGGATCATACCCCCAGTTATATTGGGGAGTGTTCATGGCTGATTCATCCAGAGAATTGAAATCATAAATAGGCATGAAATGAACATGGGTAATACCAAACTCCTTAAGATGATCCAGGCCAGTAGATAAACCACCTTCACAGGTTGTTCCTTTTTCAATGAGCCCACTGTATTTTCCTTTTTGTATTATGCCGGAATTTGCGGCTATGCTTATATCCCGGATATGAAGCTCATAAATAATAGCATCAGTACGCGCAGCAAAGTATGGGCTCTTGTCATTTTCCCAACCTTCAGGATCAGTATCACGTAGATCAC
>CAMLGP010000477.1 GCA_946479535.1 uncultured Bacteroidota bacterium | reverse complement strand
ATACCACGGTAAATATTTTTTAGGCTGCGCAGGCGGTCGACATACAATGCAGCGAGTCCTGATTTTTTTAATGTACCAATGTCGCCTCCTGAGCCTTTAACCCACATCACTTCGGTGTCTTTACCGGTAAGTGGATCTTTTGCAGTGACTTTACAGGATGTGTTCCCTCCTCCATAGTTAGTCAGTCGCAAATCTGCACCCAACAGGTTGGAACGATAGATCAGCAGCTCCACTTCATCGCCAGCCAGTTCAGCGGCTTTTTTTTCATCCCACAGATAACTTACATGCTTGAAGCGATCGGTAACAGTACTCATATAATTTTATTTGATTTCTTTATGAAAGATCTTATATAGATAATGTAAAACTAGATAGTAAAAGAAAAATATCTATCCTGCCTTATCCTAAGATGGAGGTTATTTATTGACGATTACAGCAGTCAGGAATCATTCCCCATCAACGATTGAATGACCTGGCTTTCCCCGACGGCCGGTAATGCCTGTGACTTCAGACTTCTTCCAATGTTTCAAATGTATCAACGATCCGGGAACAGGCCCATCATTCCAGTGATCATGTATCGCAAGCGCTGCGCCCAGTGCAGTACCCTGCACCATTGAAGTAGCATATACCTGTAAGGAAGGAAATGCATCCGTAAGCAATTGCATATAGATCTTATTCTTGCAAAAACCGCCATCCACGTACATATTGTTTACCGGCTTACCCGTCAGCACCATACTTGTTGCGATCTGCTGTCGATTGATGATATCAATCAGTAACTGGTGATATGCATGTTCGGGTGATTCAAAACCGGCCAGATCACGTGTATGGAATACGCATGGCGTAGTAGGAGATCTGAGGCTTTCCGGTTGCACTGCGTTGATCCCATCTGTATAACCTACCCATTTCCCATCGTATTCCAGCGTATGGAAATAAGCAGGCTTTAACCCAAAGAATGCAGCAATACGATTGACCTGCGTATCATGATCATGCCCGGCAAAATTCATGGAAGCCTTTACAGGATCACCTTCATAGGTAAGGTAGCTCAGGCATCCGCTTGCGAGTTCCTCCGCACCGGGTATATCCTGGTTGAAAGGATTCAGACTGATCGTCCATGTACCTGTTGATACAATTACGAACGGCTCGCTGAATGAATTGAGATAAGGAATGACAGCTGCGGAACTGTCGTGTAAACCAACACCAATAGCGATCAGTTCATCACCATCCTTCATTAATACGGCCGTATTACCTTTCACTACTTCATTCACTTTTTCGCGGATACCTTCTTTCTCCAGCCATTCATGATACGTTTTCTTATTAAAATTCCACATGGCTGAATGGCAGCCAAGATTGGTCATTTCTGCAGACTTTTTGCCGGTGAGAAGAAAACTCAGGTATTGCGGAAAATGCAATACGGAAGAAAGTTTTGCGAACAATTCAGGGCGTTGTTTCTTTAACCAGTAAAGCTGCAGTCCTGCATTAAGATGTCCCATCATCGGTGAAGATGTTTCTGTAGCTATCTTTTCCTCACCGCCATATGTTGATGTAAACTGTTCGAGCAGGCCGGCCGTATATGGCTTGAGATAATTCAATAAAGGCATAATCCGCTCTCCTTGCTTTCCGGTAAGCACAATCGAAGCGCCGTAAGTAGAAAAGTTGATCGCCTTGAGTTGAAATGTATCAGATCGTTTTAGTGCTTCCACATGAAGACGTATCCAATCCGTCAACCGGCCAAGGTCCTCACAGGGAAATCCATCCTCATCTATTATCTCAGGAAAGCTTGTTGCTTCCTCTGCCACTACTTCATAGCGTTTGTTGAACAACAATAATTTCTTGTTCGTTTTGCCAATATCAAATACCGCTATAACGGGTTCTTTCTTTTCCATACCGATTAGTTATGCAAGGAGTTCCCATATCCAACTACCACTACCGCAAGGATAATGATGAAGATCCCCAAAACGATTGTATTCCTTGTTTTTTTGCTTACACCGCTCCATTCTTTCAGTGCAAAACCCCAGCAATTAGCCACCAGGATGATAAAGGCCATGTGCAGTATCCATGAGCTGGAACCATTGCCCAGTTTACTTTCACCCATTCCATAGAATAGATATTGCAGGAACCAGGTAGTGCCTGCAATTGCACAGAAAATGAAATTACGGAGCAACGGCGTTTTCCTATTGGTATAATCGCCAAAACTACGGTTGCGGAAATGCAAGATCAGGCACCAGATGAGATTCGTAGTAAGACCACCCCACAGCAATACAATATAGATCACGTTATTGCGGAAAAGAAAATTGATGTTCTCCGTTGGATGAGCTGCTTTCCAGATCTGGTTCGCCGCATCAGCCATCGGCGCACCGGCTTCGATGCCATAGTTAAACCCTGCGCTGAGAATCCCGGAGAGGATACAGATGATCAATCCTTTTTTCAGATTGAATTCCTTCACACTTTCTTTTTTCTTTTCTTCCGGCAATTCTTTTTCCTTCTGATAACCCGCCTTACCACAGATATAAATTCCCAGGAGGCAAAGCACCACTCCTATCAATACTACATTTCCCCAGGTGTTTGCAAGCAATTCACTAAAGGTAATTTTCCCGGGAACATTTGCCAGGTCATAATAGATGGGCGGAGCAAGCGCGCCAAATGCAGACGTGAACCCCAGCAATACAGAGTTGCCAAGCGACATGCCAAGGTAACGCATCCCAAGTCCGTACATCAATCCACCAATGCCCCAAAGGCTCCCCCAGAAAAAAGTCCAGAACAATGTATCAAAAGATGCCTGGGAAATAATGTCAGCGAATCCGGGAATGGTCAGCCAGGCCGCAAGCGGCGGCACGATCAGCCAGGAGAAGAGACCACCGGTAAGCCAGTAGGTTTCCCACGACCAGCCCTTTACTTTTTTATACGGTACATAAAAACTTCCCGACGCAACACCACCAATGAAGTGATAAATAATACCAAGGATTGCCTGCATGATTAATCATTTACTTTTTTACCAGGAATTTATAAGAACCAGAGCCGATGTGAAGCATGAGCTTATCTTTCCCGTCAACTCCCTTACCCGGGCTAAGTTGCTGACTGATAGTTTTGCCGTTTTCCGAAATATCTCCTGCATTGCCTGTTGGGAAATAAACATCCGCTGATGCATTGGCAGGTATGGTGATGTTCCACTCCAGTCCCGCCGCTGTTTTTTTCCATTCACTCTTTACCAATCCGTATTTCGTTTCCAATGAAGCATCGACAAAATCAAGCCCCTCCGGGAAATACGGGTTCATGATCACCTTTTTAAAGGCTACTTCTTTTAAATCTGATTTGATACCTGCAAGGTATTCGTAATACCAGATCAGCAGATCACCCAATAGCATCTGGTGATTACCCGAGTTCATCATCGGGTTGGCTGCGTCACCATTCCAGAGCTCCCAGATGGTAGTAGCGCCTTTTTCAACCATATAACCCCAACTCGGATAGGTTTTGTTGGTAGCAAGACGGTAAGCCAGGTCACCCGCCCCATTATC
>CAMLGP010000476.1 GCA_946479535.1 uncultured Bacteroidota bacterium | reverse complement strand
GATATCTATCGGTATGAATACCCCAACACCTGCCTGCTTAAAGAAACAGATGTAAAACCATTTAGAATCCTTTTTTAAACCGAACATATGCGTGTATTTATATCCGCCAGGAACTTAACCAGGCTAGTTGGAATACCGGCAGTTCTCCTGCTGCTTTCTTTGATCAATTCATCTCTTTTTGCACAACAACTGGCAATTAATGAAAATCCACCTGAAATGAAGGTGAGATATATTGAAGGAGACAATGAGGTTTTATTATTCAATCTGAAATACAATAATAATTCCGGATCTGATTTCAAATTGATGGTCCTGAATGAATCCGGAGATGTATTGTTCCAGCAATCCTATTCCGGAAAGAATTTTAAGAAAAAAATTAGGTTAACCCGTCTTACTGAATCAGATGATGTAACCTTCCTGATACGTTCTCCCAGGAAAAATATTCAACTCAGTTATAAAGTAAAAGTTCCAAGTAAAGTTGTGGATGAGGCTTCCCAGGCTGGTATGGAGTAGCTCCGATAATCTTCGTATCAAAATCTGGTAGCAGTTATTACTGAGCATTCTGATTGATCCGAAGCCTTCTTTATCTAAAGCACTCGAATTTAGAGCTTAAACTTCCTCCATTACCACTCACCATATAAGCCTGCGCGCCTTTGGCTCCGCCCTCATTTTGTAGTAGGTTTGTAAGCCAGAAACATGAGGAAAAAATGAAGAAATTCTTATTAACGGTTGCATTACTTTTTTTACTGGTTTTACGCTCTTTGGCAGATGAAGGTATGTGGCTACCGTTCCTGCTTGGTCAACAGGTTTATAATGACATGGTGAAGAAAGGATTGAAGCTAACAAAAGAACAACTCTACAATATCAATAAAGCCTCACTGAAAGATGCCATTGTCATATTCGGCAGTGGATGTACCGGTGAGATGGTCAGTACTGAAGGATTACTTTTTACCAACCACCATTGCGGTTATGAAGCAATTGCAGGCGCCAGTACGGTAGATCACAATTATTTAAGGGATGGTTTTTATGCCGCCAATAAGGGAGAAGAAATTCCCACCGATATCACTGTTCAATTTCTTTTACGTGTTGAAGATGTAACTAAAGAAGTGATGGATTCGCTTGGTGACAGGAGTGGTCTTGAAAGATGGCAAAAGCAGTCAGCAGTACTTGCTGCTATCAATAAACGGATGAGTGATGCCACACAAAGTATCGAAACCCGTGTTAATGCTCTATTCAAGGGGAATCAATTCATTGCCTTTGTTTATCAGCGGTATTATGATGTTCGACTGGTAGGAGCACCTCCTGAAAGTGTTGGAAAATTTGGAGGTGATACAGATAACTGGGAGTGGCCACGCCATACAGGTGATTATGCCATCTACCGGGTTTATACAAGTCCGGATGGAAAATCTGCCAAATATGATGCAGCAAATATTCCACTTAAACCCAAATGGTATTTACCGGTTTCACTCAAAGGCGTGAAAGAAGGTGATTTTGCAATGATATGGGGATATCCCGGAAGCACTAACCGCTATGAAACCTCCTATGGTGTTCAACTGGCCACTGAGATCAATAATCCTACACTGGTAAGCCTCCGGGAAGTGAGGTTGAAATTTATGATGGATGAAATGAAAAAGGATCCGGCTACCAAATTGCAATTGTCTCCTTCCTATGCCATGGTTGCCAATTACTGGAAATTTTATGATGGTGAAACAAAGCAGCTGATCAAACATGATGTATACGGACAAAAGAAAAAAGCGGAGGAAGCTTTTATAAAATGGGCTGATGGCAAACCGGAATTCCAGGGAATTTTTGCCGAATGGAGTGATGCCTACAAAGCCTGGACAAAATATGCCAAACACAGGATGTATATCAATGAAGGCATTTTTGGATCGTCGCTTTTTGAGTTTGTTACCATGCTCATTCCGGTAGAAGCCTCGTTAGTAAGAACTAATGCCTCCCAGGCGGACCTGAAAAAAGCACTGGATGCTGCCAATAACTACCGCGCCCGTTTTCTTTCTGATGAAAATAAAATATCTGACCAGCATATTGTTGCTGCCATTCTTAAACTCTTTTATGAGAATATACCGAAGGACCAGCATCCAATTGGTGTATATGGAACCATCCGCAACCAGTACGGGGCATTGGACAAAGATGAAACTTACGAAAAACTGGCGGCAGATATTTTCAGTAAATCATTTGTATTTGATGATGCCAAATGGAAGGCATTCATTGCTCATCCGGATGCCAATGTATTACAGGGCGATCCTGCGTTTTATTATGCCAACGCATTTTATTCAAACTATATAAGCAAATACGCGCCATATTACCAGCAATTCAATGCAAAAAATATGGACCTGGGAAGATTGTACCTGAAAGGCATTATGGAAATGGACCCGGTAAAGGCAAAAATGATGTATCCTGATGCCACTTTTACCATGCGGATGACTTATGGAGCAGTGAAACCTTATCGCCCAAGAGATGGTGTTCAATACGATTATGTTACCACTGCAAAGGGCATACTGGAAAAATATATCCCCGGGGACTATGAATTTGATTTGCCCGCGAAACAGATCGAATTATTGAAGAAAAAGGATTTCGGCCAGTATGCAGATCCGGTTCGTAAGGATCTGGTGACCGGGTTTATTACTACAAATGATATTACCGGGGGCAATTCTGGTTCTCCTGTTCTTAATGGAAATGGGGAATTGATTGGGCTGGCATTTGATGGTAATTATGAGGCGCTGAGCCACAAAATGGCATTTGATAAGGAACAGGTTCGGACCATCTGTGTAGATATAAGATACGTGCTCTGGTGTATAGATAAACTGGGAGGAGCCTCTAACCTCATCAAAGAGCTGAAGATTGTGAAGTGATTGAGATTTTAAATAATTTCATGGCTTGAAACAATCCGGCTACATATTTCTGTTTCTGCTTTTTCCCTTATCTTCTTTGTTTGCCCAGCAAACCCGTTTTAGTCTTTCCACTGACGTGAATGTTCTGCGGAGTTTGAGGAAACAGCAACGATTCTGGGCTATTGGTCAAACTGTTACCGGTAATTGGCATTTTACACCCAGGGATGGCGCTTATGCCTGGCTGGTATATTATACCAATGGCATCTTCCATAATCAACTCAATGCAACGGCCAGACAGCCTACCATTACGCCACAAGAGATTGCTTTTACCAATAAAGCCCGCATGAGGATCGTGCAAATTTCCCTGGGTTGGAAACATTATTTGAAAGGAGCCGCCAATGCTGATGATAAATGGAACCTGTATGCATCTGCAGGCTGGGGATTGATGATGGGGAGAATTGAAAATATCTATTCAGCCAGCATTGATACCGCCAAATATGCTGTGCAGGTTTTGGAAGGTTCCGCCCATTTCAAACGGCTTACTGTTGACTTTGCATTAGGCTATGAAAAACCGCTGGGTGCAGATGTTTTCCTGTATCTGGAGGGAAGGGCACTTGTACCGATAACAGATTATCCAAGCCGGTTCATCTATATCTATGATAATGCTCCGTTTGTGGGTT
>CAMLGP010000475.1 GCA_946479535.1 uncultured Bacteroidota bacterium | reverse complement strand
AACAGTGCATTGAACAGGCAAATGATGCATATCAATGCCAATGATAAGTTGACGGATAGTATGATCATGTACCAATGGGGAGTAGAAGGTGGATTTCCGGAGGAAGGGAAGATTGGTGCACAACCGGAATGGTTTTATAAGGGAAGCGGAGCCTGTCTGAAAGGACATGGTGACACACTGGAGATTCCTGCCTATGGCAATGACGGAGGAGAAGAACCGGAAATTGCAGGTGTATATATTATTGATAAGGAGGGTAAACCCTGGAGGGTTGGATTTGCAACCGGTAATGAATTTTCCGATCATGTAATGGAAAAGAAAAATTATTTATACCTCGCGCCTTCCAAACTCCGGCAATGCTCAATAGGTCCGGAATTAGTGGTCTCTAATGATTTTGAGTCCTACACTGGAACAGTGAGTGTAAGACGCGGCAATGAAATATTGTGGTCTTCACCCGTACATACAGGTCAGGATAATATGGCACATAGCCTGGAAAACCTGGAATACCATCATTTCAAATATGCCGGCCATCGATTACCACTGCAGGCCCATGTTCATTTTTTTGGCGCCGATGCATTCAGCTTTGGAAAAGGAGTTGTATTGGATGATGGAGATATAATGCAGGTAGAATGGCAGGGAATGGGTAGAGCATTAAAGAATACGCTTAAGATAATAAAGGAAGAAGAAACACTGGTTAAGGTTAACGTCTTATAATAGATCTGCTAATTAATCCTCTTATATTCCGAAGGCTCATCCAGACTGTTTTAGTAATGATCTTTCCATCAAGTAATGCACTGGCCTTGCTTATGTACATCGCATCCCAGTAGTATCGCTGAATAATGCTGTCATAATCTGCAGTAGGACCATGGTAACCCTTAACCTGGGCCCATCCCGTAATGCCGGGACGGACCAGGTTTCGGAAGGAATAGGAAGATATAACGAAGGAGAAACGGATGCAATCAGTGATCATATGGGGACGGGGACCAATCACACTCATCTGCCCCCAAAGCACATTAAAGAACTGGGGCAACTCATCAATGTTAGCCAGCCTTAGAAATTTACCCAATCCGGTAATGCGGTCATCATCTCTTACGGCAGGCCGCTCATCTGCCTCGGCATTGGGCCGCATGGTCCGGAATTTAATTACATAGAATAGCTTCCCGCCTTTTCCCACTCTTTTTTGCCGGAAGAAAACAGACCCTCCGGATTCAAGGAATATCGCTAATGATACAAGGGGTACCAGCCAGCTTAATATAGCCAGTATTACCACCAGGGAAAAGGCAATGTCAAAACCTCTTTTAAAAAATAAATACCTCTTGCGGCTGGCAACGAAAGGAAAGGCTATTCCGTTTGGGTTCAAACCTGGCATTTTTTGCAAAAGCCAGGAATCGGACCGGGTGTAGCGCATTGATTCGGTTACACTATTGGAGGATTGAGGTTTGCTATTGCCTGGTAACATTTGCAATTTAAATCGCTGGAAACTGACTATAGGTTGCTTAATGGAATGGATGTCCTACGCTTTTAGAAATAAAATGATGATTGTTCCACCGGATGTACCCAATCCGGCTGGCAGGAGCGTCTTAAAAGCCCTTGCTTATTTTGACATCTTCCATTACCCATTAAAAAAAGCAGAGATCAGACAGTTCCTCGACAGGCCCATTAGCGATGGCCGCCTTGAGATCATTTTACAGGAACTGATAACTGATGGACTGATCTTTCAGTATTATGATATGTATTCCCTGCAGGATAGTCCAATACTTGCCTGTAAGCGGATTGAAGGTAATTTGAGGGCTGCCGCTTTATTGCCCAAAGCTCAGAAGATTGGGAAATTTCTGTTTAAATTCCCTTTTGTAAGAGGTATAGGAGTGTCAGGATCCCTGTCTAAGAATTATGCAGATGAAAAGGCGGATATCGATTTCTTTGTTATTACAAAAGCTAACAGACTTTGGATAGCACGTACCCTGATGCATCTTTTCAAAAAGATCACTTTCCTTGGTGGCAGGGAGCATTTCTATTGCATGAATTATTTTGTGGATGAAGAGGCATTGCTCCTTCCAGACCAGAATATATTTACTGCTATTGAACTTAAAACCTTATTGCCGGTAAGTGGCAATCCTGCCGTTCAGGAGTTTTTCCTGGCCAATATCTGGGCAGATGAATGGTTTCCTGAATGCGGTTTCAGGCAACAGTCTGAAAAACCTTCACGCTATGTTGGTTTAAAATACTTTTTTGAATGGTGTTGCAATAATTCGCTTGGTAACCGGTTGGACAGTTTTCTTCAAAAACTAACTGATAAACGATGGAAACGTAAACAGACAAGGGGCAAACGTAATAATAAAGGCCTTATGATGGGCCTCGTTACCGATAAGCATTTTGCCAAATCCAACCCCGGTGCCTTCCAGGAAAAAGTACTGTCAATGTATAAAGAAAGAATTGATCACTTAGGTTTGTAATTCCTGCCATTTCATTCCCAGTTGAGCCCATACGGATCTTAATTTGAAAAGCGGCCAGTGCATAAGGTTGCCAATTGGTCTCTTTAATGCCCTTCTGAAATAAACTTCATTGGAGATCATCTTAACCGCGTAATCGTAATAGCGGCGGGTATAAGTTCTTTTGAAATCAATATCCCTGTCTGTACTCCTGTCCCAGGAGAGTTGCTCAATAAACCGGCTTTCTACTTCTTCATACAACGGTGTTCCCTTAATTGGGTAAGCTACTGTAATGGTAAAATGGTCCGGGTCAGAAGATTTCAGATGCCGCGCTGTTTCAAATATATCCTCCTTTGTTTCTCCGGGATAACCTACCATAATGAAAGTGCCGGCCTGAATGCCATATCGTTTTGCCATACGGATCATATCCCTTACCTGTTCAACTTCTACTCTTCGATCCATCAGATCAATTACTTTTTGAGAGCCACTTTCCGCCCCGATCCAGACACGGAAACAGCCACTGTCTTTTAACTGTTTCACTACTTCTTCATTCATCCTGTCCGCACGGGTAATACATTCATAGGCCACGTTAAGGTTACGTGATTTCAGCTCTGCACTGAAAGCTGCCAGCCATTTATGACTTATTGTAAATACATCATCTACAAACCAGATGCTATCAACGGAATAATTTTCCTGTATCCATGCTATTTCATCTGCAACATGGGCGGGACTGCGCCGGCGATAGCTGGCGCCATATACTGCTCTGCTACACCATTTACAGGAATAGGGACACCCTCGCATGGTATTGATGGTAATGGAACTGGTGCCATGTTTTTCTTTCCAGGCATCAAAGTATAATTGAAGATCTACCTTTTGACGGTTTGGAAGCGGCAGCCTGTCCAGCTCTTTTAATTTCTCTCTTTCCTTATTCTTGCAAAAGCCTCCAATTGCATCCTTGTATATGATACCGGAAATTGCACTGATGCTTCCTTCTCCTTTGATAATATAATTGGTCAATTCCAGCATGGATTCTTCCCCTTCCCCAAGCACAATAAAATCTGCGCCGTGCTGCAGGAAATCAGATCGACATTTATGCGCGTCAGC
>CAMLGP010000474.1 GCA_946479535.1 uncultured Bacteroidota bacterium | reverse complement strand
GTAGGAAGATTACCTCCTATGGCTGTAAAATTGAATGGCGTTACTGCCAGTACAAATCCTTCCAGCGGACGATATTCCATTCTGTTATGGATACCAGGACTGCTTATTGGTTGCTGCTTATATATCTCACTCAAGAAATGAACATTGAAACGAAGGAAGTCCACCAACTCACAGGCTGCATCAATTTCTGCCTGAAATGCATTCTTGCTTTGCCCCAGCATGGTGGTGCCATTCAAATAGGGGCGGTATTTTGTAGCAATCAGATCTGCTGCACGCAAAAATATATTGGCTCTGTTCTCCCAGCTGGTGTTGGCCCAGCTTTCCTTTGCAGCAAGCGCCGCGTCAATTGCCTGTTGTATATGCTTCTCCTCTCCCGCATGAAAATGTCCAAGCACATGCTTGCGCTGATGTGGGGGATTTATAGCTACTTTCTTGTTAGTACGAATTTCTTTTCCCCCGATATACATAGGTATATCTTCCTGCTTTTTCTTCAACTCAGACAGCACTTCTTTCAATCTTTTCTTTTCAGGACTATTGGGTGAATAAGCCAGCACAGGTTCATTGGCCGGCAAAGGATAGGAAAATGTTCCAATACTCATGTTGTGTGTGTTTGTGTGTTGTGAAATTTTGGGTTTAAGCAGAAAACGTAAACCCAAAATTTCAAAGCTATTTATTGGATTAAGAACTCTCTCCCGGTTCTTTCTCGCTCATCAGATATGCTTTGATAAATCCATCCAGTTCTCCATCCATCACTGGCTGCACATTACCGGTTTCATAATCGGTACGATGATCTTTGATCATCTTGTAGGGATGAAAAACATATGATCTTATCTGGCTGCCCCATTCTATTTTTTTCTTGGTACTGTTCACCGCATCTTTCAATTCATTACGCTTGCGAAGTTCCAGTTCATAGAGACGGCTTTTCAGCATTTCCATTGCTCTCTCCCGATTTCCCAATTGTGATCTGTCCTGCTGGCATACTACCACAATGCCCGTAGGAATATGTGTCAACTGAACTTTGGTCTCTACTTTATTTACGTTCTGTCCACCGGCACCACCACTTCTTGATGTTTCCATTTTAACATCTGCGGGCTTAATTTCAATATTGATTGAATCGTCTACCAGTGGATATACAAATACAGATACAAAGGAGGTATGTCTTCTGGCATTGCTATCAAACGGGGAGATCCTTACCAGGCGATGCACCCCGCTTTCCGCCTTAAGGAAACCGTAAGCAAATGGACCATCAAACTGCAGGGTAGCAGTTTTAATACCGGCGCCATCACCCCATACCCAATCCAGTTCCGTTACTTTCCAGCCCTGCTTCTCGCCATACATGCGGTACATGCGGGCAAGCATTTCAGCCCAGTCCTGGCTTTCAGTACCACCCGCGCCTGAATTGATCTGCAATACTGCAGGCAATTCATCTTCGGGCTCATTGAGCGTGCTTTTGAACTCAGCTTCATCAAGCAGGTCCATTGCCTTGTCATAAGCTGCTTTGGTTTCTTCTTCAGTAGCATCACCTCCCTTCCAGAAATCAAAAAGCACAGCAAAATCCTCTACTGCCATGTTCACCTGTTCAAACAGGTTCACCCAGTATTCGTTTAGCTTGATATTCTTTAAGATTTCCGTGGCTCTTTTATTATCATCCCAAAAGCCCGGACTTAGTGAAAGTTGTTTTTCTTCGGTTATCTTCAGTTGTCGGTTATCGACGTCAAAGAAACCTCCTTATCCCGGCAATGCGGGACCGCATATCCTGTAATTTTTCCTGTGTCATAGTGGCGCAAAGTTAAGGGCATTTGCCTGATTTCAGGCACCCCCCAAAGCAAAACCACATTTCAGGCTGCAATTAGCTCAATTCCTCCGAATTGGGTAGTGGGGAGCATTCCACCACACTAGCTTCACCATTTAAAATCAAAAGCCTAAATATGAAATCTTTACTGATTAAAAATGCCAGGATACCTGTCCTGTTATTCATCGCTTTCTTGTTTTCCTGCAATAAAAACAGGGATCATTCCCCCATTATTGAAAAAGAATTCGCCATTGCCGGTGTGAATAAGGTTTATGCAATGAATGGATTTAATGTTATCATCACAAAAGGGGATGCGTTTTCCTTTAAAGCACAAGGCCCTTCCACTTTTGTAAACGATATTGATTTGAAAATTAGCAATAGGATTCTGGACATCCAGTTCCTTCACAACTGGAACAACCGTCCCCAGATAAATATCTCAATAACATTGCCTGTTTTGACCCAGATTAACCTGGGTGCAGCTGGTAATTGTATAGTCCACGGCTTTGAAGAGCAGGATGTTATTATGCGCGCTGTTCTTTCAGCAGGTTCAAAATGCAGTTTTAATGGCGCTGCAATAAATGTTGCCGTAGATATTGCAGGTGGATCACAACTTGATGTCAGCGGATCAACATTAAGTTTATATGGATCAGTATCAGGAGGTGGAAAATTGAATGCCTACTCTTGCGTTGCTACAGAAGTGGATATTGATGTATACGGTGGATCAGAAGCAAAAGTGAATGTTCAGGAAAAACTCTTTGCATCAGCCTCCGGCGGAAGCCGTATTTATTACAAGGGCCAACCTGTACATAAGAGCATTGATACTTCTGGCGGCGGACAGGTAATTCAGGAATAAACTCTGGTAATTATAAGCTGATAACTCGTGGCATTTAGCTGCCAGTTATCAGTTTTTAATTAAAATAGATCTTATACATCCACAGAATCGTAAACGATCACCTTCTGCCAGAGATGTGAACAGTCCTCAACAAATTTGAGATGGATAGGATCAGTCTGATAGCTGGCTTGGTCCTCATCATTGGCAAATTCAGTAAACCAGGAAATATCATAGGTGGTTTCAATTACACCGCGGCTGGTATTAGCCGGTTTTCCTATATGGAAATTCTTTATGGTAGTAACCTTGGAGAGCTTGGTCAATCCTTCAACCAGTTTATCACGGTCAACCTTGTTGCCAGGATTCTTTAGCCAGAAATACACATGATGGACAAATACATTTTTCATTTCGATTAGTCGATTTTTTGAGTAGGTGCAAAAATATGTGTTCTGGCTCTTAATCAGTTAATTAGACGTTTTCAGTAAAAATACTGTTCATAAAATAGCAGTAATTTTCCCGTAAAAAGCTAGGAAAAATACAAAACTGACAGTATTTTTATCCTCAGAAACAAAATCTGATTCTTAACCGTACCCGATGAACCAATTCTACGCAAGCCCTGATTTCCTGCCTTGCCGCATACTGGTCCTTCGCGGTGCCTTAAATACAACAGTAAAAACTTAGTTCAATAAAGAGGAGCCACTATTCTCTTTAAATTATACGTACCCACAACGTATACACGTACCCGCCCTACTTTCACTCCCACTCTTATTCCGTCCGAGAAAAAGACCTTTTCCAAAGGTCTTTTTTCATTTCCGGAACTTTAGTCGCCATTTGAACAACCTCCGGCCTTCTATTTGCGATCATTTCTGACATTGCAGGTCTCAACACCAACACTGGTGTAGCGGAGAC
>CAMLGP010000473.1 GCA_946479535.1 uncultured Bacteroidota bacterium | reverse complement strand
GCGGGAGTATTCACATTCCTGACCAATTTATAAGGCAACATAATATCACCGGTCTTGCGATAATCTGAATAATCTACGGTTTCACCGCCTTCCCCTGTCTTTTCTTCAATAGATTTTACCAGCAATCCGGAATTCACATTATAATATTCAGTTCGGGTTCTGCCGGAAGGAAAGGTAACTTTCAACACATACGCATCACCATCTGTGGCCTTTTCAATTCCTTTTACTTCAAGCTTGTAGCCCGCATCTTTATAGCTCAATTGTTCAAACAATGATTTTGTATCCTTTTTTTGAGCAAGTTCATCAGCAGTCATATCCTGCTTTTGACCCATCTGCATTTGATATCCGGCAGTTCCATCATACACCTGCTTCATTACCGGGTTACCACCCATAGAGATCACTACTGATTCTTTATTGGGAGCCATCTGCTTTACGGTCATGGCTAATGACTGTCCCATTACCCCAAGTTTGCCTGTTGCTGACATGGAAGAAACCTTGTCCAGGTTATCCTTCCCACCAATGGCAAGGATATATTTATCAATCACCTGCTCAGCAGAAATATCCGCTTTCTTCATGCTTGATTCGGTAACAGGAGCTGCATATTTATCATAGAGCTTCACCGTATAACCAGAAGTTTTTAAATTAGGTAATACAGCCTCCTGCTTACCCACTATCACTACCCTTGTATTATCATGGTTGAAGTATTTCTTAGCTACACGCTGTATATCATCTACGGTAACCGCATTGATCTTTTGGAGATATGTGCGGTAGAAATCTGCAGGCAGCTTATTGATCAGGATATTGCTGGCAAAATCTGCAGTGCGTGCCGGATTTTCCATACCCAGGGCAAAGCTTCCGTTGTACTGATTTTTTGCATTCTGTAATTCGGTAGCAGTAACTTTCTCATTGCGCATGCGATTGATCTCATAAAGGAACTGACCAACAGCACTATCCACTTTCTCATTTCTTACAGAAGCGGATGCATTGAAATCTGCCTGGAAGCGGCCCGTACCGATATTGGAATAGGCACCATAAGTAAAGCCATATTTTTCACGAAGATTCATGAACAGTCTTGCATCAGCACCACCACCCAGGATCTTGTTAGCCACAATTACCGGAAAATAATCCGGACTGCTCATTGGTATATTTACCAGGTTGATCACATTGATCTCTGACTGAACAGCATTGGGCACGTCAATAAAATCCACCTCTGTTTTAGCAGGATTGGGTACCTGGGCAACTGTTTCGAGTGCCAGGTTAAATCCTTTCCAGTCGCCAAATGCTTTTTGAGCAAGTGCCTTTGCTTCGGCAGGTTTAATATCTCCTACAAACGTCAGGTACGCTCTTGACGGAGTGATGTATTTTTTATAAGCAGTTTTCACATCATCAAGTGTCAGAGATTTTATGCTGGTTTCGGTTTCAAATTCACCAGCAGGGTGATCAACGCCATAGGCAAGTGCATTCACAACCCTGTCTGCAATACTTGACGCACTTTTTTCAATCGTTTTCAATCCGGTCAATTCCTGGGAAATTAACTTGTCAAATGATTCCTGTGGGAAGGAAGGATGACGCAGCGCTTCAGACATCAATCCAAATGCCTGGGGGAAATAACGGCTGAGAGAGGATGCAAATCCTCCACCTGAAGACAGGCTTACATTGGCTCCAAGAATATCAACGGCCTCGTCAAACTGTGCCTTGGTTTTGGAAGTAGTGCCTTCATTGAGCATACCGCCCATGAGGCTTAATAATCCTGTTTTGCTTCCTTCTGTAACCTGTCCCTGATCAATGCGGAAATTGGCCCTTACCGTAGGAAGTTTATGGTTCTCTACTACAAGTACGGTGAGGCCATTCGGCATTTTATAGATGACCGGGTTGGCAATAGTAATAGTGGGTGCAGGCCCAGGTTTGGGTTTCTTGCTGCGATCGATCGCCTGTGCAAATGATGCTTGCACAAGGATTAAGGCTATGGCGATAAATAGTATTCTTTTCATATTATGATGAAGTTCTTAAATTAAAATCCTTTTTGTGCTGGTGCAGGTCTGGCGCTTTCAGGCTCGTATCTTAATACCACCCTGTTATCCTTTGTCAGGTATTTTGCGGCCACTTCCCTGATCTTTTCCCTGGTAACACCCCTGATCACTTTCAACTCATCGTTCATGTGGTTGGTGTTATTATAAAATGTATAACCAACGGCCAGGTTCTGCGCAACACCCAGCATGGTATTGCTGGAATTGATGAATGAATTTTCAAACTGGTTCTGCAGTTTCTGGTATTCTGCTTCACTGATCAGGTTCTTTTGCAGATCAGCAACTTCCGCATCAATATCCTTCAGCAGATCATCCAGCGATGCACCATTATTAGGTAGGGCCAGTGTGATATAAACACCATAATCTTCCAGTGGATAATTTATGGCTGCTACCTGCAGGGCTGTTTTCTTCTGATCAACCAGTTTGGTCTGAAGACGGGAACTTCCTGAGCCACTCAATATACTTGAGATCATTTCCAGCGCCTTGGCATCTTCACTCTTGAAACCCGGGATGCGATAAGTGGCAAAAATGGCCGGGATCTGGATATTTGCATCATACGCCGTATCGATCATTTCCTTTCCCATTGGCTTTTCTATTATTTTCGGATGTGTCACCGGAGCACCCTTGGGGATGGGTTCAAAATAGGATTTCACCCAATCCTTTGTTTTCTCCAGGTCAATATCACCTGCAATGGACAGAACTGCGTTATTAGGCACATAATATTTTTTGAAGAAGGCTTTGAACTCATCCAGTCTTGCAGCTTCCAAATGGGCCATTGAACCGATCGGAGCCCAGCGATAGGGATGCTCCTTAAATACGTCGGCAAATACCGTGTAGATGAATTTGGCATAGGGCTGGTTATCGATCCGTAATCTTTTTTCTTCTTTTACTACTTCGCTCTGGGTCTTTACACCGATCTCGTTGATCACCGGATGCATCATTCGCTCACTCTCCAGCCACAAACCCAGTTCCAGCTGATTGGAAGGAAATACCTCGTAATAAAAGGTCCTGTCCTGTGTAGTGTTTGCATTGTTCTGTCCGCCATTACTGCTCACGATCTTCATGAATTCACCACGCTTGATATTATCTGATCCTTCAAATAGCAGGTGCTCAAAAAAATGTGCGAATCCGGTACGGGCCGTATCCTCATCTTTAGATCCTACGTGGTACATCACCGAAACCGCAACTACAGGCGCGGATTTATCCTGGTGGAGGATAACATGGAGTCCATTGGCAAGGTCATATTCTGTAAACTGTACCTTTTGGGCAGTAGCCGCCATCACCAGAGTGGAGCAGAAGGCCGCCATTGCCGGGTATTTAATTTTCATATTTTATTCCCTTTTTTATTCTGGAATACGGCAAAAATAAGTGTTAGTATTTCTGTCAGGGAAAAATTTTGATAGCAGGTTAATACACATTATATAAGAGAAGAATAAATTGGCGGTAGTTTGTCATCTGGCTGTAAAGGTATCAGGGTTTTGGTCCACTGGTAGAATATCACCAAAACCCTGATACCA
>CAMLGP010000472.1 GCA_946479535.1 uncultured Bacteroidota bacterium | reverse complement strand
TGCAGATGTTGTCGTACTTCGCCATCACGTGCAATACATCATCCGTAATATCCTTGGGGTGAGAGGTAGAAAAACGCACCCGTAATTCAGGTGATACCTGGGCCACGAGTTCCAGCAGTCGGGCAAATGTGATGGGAGTTTTCTCTTCTGCAGGAGTATAATAATAACTATCTACATTTTGTCCGAGCAGGGTTACTTCACGAAAGCCATTTTCAAATAGTTCCGTGCATTCACGTAAAATAGATGATGTGTCCCTGCTTCTTTCACGGCCTCTTGTAAAAGGCACCACACAAAAGCTGCACATATTATTACAGCCACGCATGATGCTCACAAATGCTGATACCCCATTACTATTCAGTCTTACAGGTGAAATATCTGCATAAGTCTCTTCCCGGCTTAGCAATACATTGACTGCCTTTTGTCCACCTTCCGCTTCTCTAACCAGATCTCCAAGGCTGCGGTAGGCATCAGGACCAATCACCAGGTCAACCAGTTTTTCCTCTTCCAGGAATTTTGCTTTTAGCCGTTCAGCCATACAGCCTAATACTCCCACCAGGAGCGACTTCTTATCTTCTTTTAATTTCCTGAATTCCGTTAGTCTTTTTCGCACAGTTAGTTCCGCTTTCTCACGGATAGAGCAGGTGTTAATAAAGATCAGATCGGCTTCTTCTACATTCCGGGTGGCGCCAAATCCTTCCTTATATAATAAGGAAGCCACAATCTCACTGTCGGCAAAATTCATCTGGCACCCGTAACTCTCTATATAAAAGCGTTTCTGGTAGACGTTCTGATCCTGGCCAAACGGAGCAAAAGCTTCGCCCTGGCGGGTCTCATCATGTTTATCATCCGCCTTTGGAGGAAAAACCTTTTCTGTCACAACGTCAAGCATCTGTATAGTAATTTTATAGAACCGGGCTGCAAATATACACCAAACCCCGGATTTGTGACAGGATGGCATAGATATGATGGTTATCTTTGCGCAAACGAACCGTATTGAAACGAGCCTTTCTGATTGTAGCTTTATTGACCTCTTATACCGTTTTTTCCCAGGGCAGTCCAAAGGGCCAGCTTGAGGGTAATGTGATGGACGAGAACAGCAAACCACTGGGGGAGGCCACTGTTGAGCTTGGACCTGTTTCTGACACGCTCGATGAAAGATCACAGATCACTGATAAGAACGGGGCTTTTTCCTTCTCCGCTATTCCTTTTGGTTATTACCGCTTAAAGATATCTTACGTGGGTCTTCAGGTGCTGACGATCGACAGTATCTGGCTCCGGGAGGAACGGCCTTTCTTTACAATGTCTGACCTGATATTGAAGCCTAAACAATCCTCCGCTCTGGGGGAAGTGATTGTTTTTGCGGAAAAACCACTGATCCAGTCCAAAGACGGGAATGTTACTTTCAACGCAGCTGAATCTCCTTTAAGTGCCGGAAGCAATGTGAGTGACCTGTTGCAAAGTGTTCCCCTGGTTTCAAAGGATGCAGATGGAAAGCTTTCTGTACGTGGCAAGGAACCTAAAATATTGATAGACGATAAGCCGGTTGAATTGAATCTTCAGCAATTGCAGGACCTTTTGGAATCCATGCCGGGAAGTTCCATTGAAAAGATAGAAGTGATGACAAATCCTCCTCCTCAATATGCCAATGAACAGGGGGGAGTGATCAATATCGTAACCAAAAAAGGAAGGGTTGGTAAGAGTGGAAGGGTGAGCATATATAGTGGCACCAGGGGAGAGGCCGGAGTTAATGGAAGCTATACCTATCGCAAACAGGGATTTGCGCTGAACATTAACGCGGGAAACAGTTACAACAAATTTGAAGGAGAAGGATACTCCATACGTAATAATATCTATACTGATTCTTCCAATTTTTTAAATACGCGAAATAATAATAACAGCAGGAACCTGAGACCCAATCTCCGGGTGAATATGGATTATGACATCAATAAGTATCAATCACTCAACCTGGTCCTCCTTTATAATTACAATGATTTTAAGAACAGGAGTGCTACCACCTATACCAATATCAACCAGTTCAATGATATTTACCGGTTAAGTGAAAGGGGTCAACGGAATGAAGGCAATAGTTCAAATTCTAATCTGAACCTTTCTTATAAGCTTACTACGCAACTGCCGGGTGAACTGCTTCGCATAACCGGATCTGCTAATTTATCAGCTAATAACAGCAACCGCTATTTCTACCAGCAATTCTTCAATCCTGATCACACACCTAATGGTATAGATTCCACGCAGCAGCAGTTGACGGATAATATCACCAACGGGTACAATCTGCGGGTGGATTACAGCAGGCCATTGAAGGCAGACAAAACCTTTTTGTCTGTTGGTTCTTATTACACCGGAAACCACAGTGATATCACGGTTGATGCGGCTTCCCTGAAAAAGCCGGATAATATCCTGGTTGCTTCCGATTTGTTGAGCAATGATTTTAAATTTAATCAGACTATTCTCAATTCAAGGGTATCACTGAAACAGGTAATAGTAGAAAATTTTAGTGTTACGGGTGGAATTGCAGCAGAGGCAACATTGATCCGTTTTGATTTGTTTAAAGAAAACAGGGAGGCCAAAAATAATTATCTTACCTGGTTGCCATTTGCCAGGTTAAGCTAGAGCTGGAATGACCAATGGACCCTGATTGGCTCCTGGCGAAGAAGCATTCGCCGCCCAACCATCAATGAATTAAACCCTGTTGTTGATTATTCTGATCCCTACAATATCCGTTTTGGAAATGAGAAGCTGGAAGCCTCTACGGCTGATAATTTTGATATGGTTATTGGTAACACAATAAGGGGTTCCTATATCAACCTGGGAGTTGGTTACAATATTGTACGGGATATCTTCTCACGCGTAAGAACGCTTTTGCCAGATGGAAAGACACAGATCACCTGGGAAAATATCAGCGGACGGAAAGAATACGAGCTGAGTACCTGGGGTGGGCTTTCCATTACCAAAAACTTAAAATCCAATATCAGTGCCACGTATACGTATAATCAGTATAGCAGCTTTGACAAGATAACGAATAACTATCGTAATGGAAGTTCCTTTACTTCCAATGTCAACACCACCTATACTCCAGCTGATACCTGGAATTTTACCGGCAGTTTTACTTTTAACCGTTTTGCCAATCCTCAAGGATATGCTAAATGGAACAGCAGCATGAATATTGGATTGCAAAAGAAATTATTCAACAGGAAATTTGTAATTACCGCGAATGTGATTGATCCTTTTGTGAACAATGAGCGGCGGTTCTTTACATACGGAACCAATTTCATTCATGAGAGCTTCAGCCTAACGCATACGCGCAATTTCAGGTTAAGCCTGGCGTATAATATTTTTAAGACTCCAAAGCAGGTTTCCATTCCGAAATAATCAGGCGACCGGAAGAGGGGACCTGAACCTGCTACCTATAGTTTTGGATCCTCTCAATGGCAGGAGTTAAAAATGAGCGGAAGACGAGGCTCGAACTCGCCACCTACAGCTTGGGAAGCTGTCACTCTACCCGATGAGCTACTTCCGCTTAAAATAGAT
>CAMLGP010000471.1 GCA_946479535.1 uncultured Bacteroidota bacterium | reverse complement strand
ATCTATACTAATTGCGATGGGGGAGATCACCAGTGAGTCAATACCCCATAAACTCAGGCTGAGTCCGGGCGCCAGTTCCGGCTTTACGGTGGAATCAATTCCTTTGGCAAGTTTAACAGCTTCTGCCGGATCAATCTGTTTGAGCGGAAGATCGGCTCTGGGTTTATCAGGCCCACCGCAGGCGGATAAACAAAATATTGCTAAGATCAAAGACGTGGCAAACAACCCGTTGATTTTACGGGCGCGTAACAGTAGAGGGCTCATATTAAATACAGGTATAAAAGTGCCTGAAGGTAATGAAAAGTCAAAAGTAAAAAGTCATAAATAAGAGCATCCGCCCTATTTATGACTTTTTACTTTTGATTCTTTAATTATAATGGGAACATACCTTCGTTAGCATGCTCCCGGCCACGGATCCTGATGGAGGAATGTGTTTTTAGGCGCTGATCTTTTTACGCTCCAGCGCAGACTTCTTATTGATAACAACAACCGATACTTCTTTTTCTGCAACCTTGTTGGTCAACTCCAGCAGACTGGTTTCCCAGTTCCGGAGAATAACTTCCTTTGATAAATGGTTGGCTGCATAATAACGGGCATTGCTCCGGTAGCCATCCAGATCATTTTCCAGGGCATATTTTATACCTGCCGTTAGTGCTGCTGCATTATCCGGATCAACCAGCAATCCCATATTATGCTTTGCGATCACTTTATATAAGGTGCTGTCCTCATGTGCTGTTACCAGCGGGCACCCGCCAGAGGCAAGAATGGATGTGAGTTTACTGGGCATCACCAGGTCTGAAGCATTTCTCTTTTGTAATACCAGGTGCAGATCAGCCATTGCCAATAAATTAGGCAGACGTTCATAAGAAACCAGTGGAAAGAATTTGATATTATCCAGGTCAGCCACTTTCACCATTTCCTTCAATTTCATTTCACCACCCCCTGACCCCACTATTACAAATTTCACATCCTTTTGATCCCGGAAACTTTTTGCGGCTTCAATAATATTCTCCAGTCCCTGTTTCTCTCCCAGGTTACCTGAATACAATACAACTTTATCAGTTTGTGAAATTCCATAAGAAGCTCTCAGGGAATGTTCCTTTTTTAAAGGCCTGATCACATTGGCATCCACCCAATTCGGAAACATAATGGTACTGGAAGGTGCTATACCTTTTGATTTTATGCGCTGAAGCATACCCTTGCTAATGGAAGAGACTGCAGCGCTCTGTTTTAATATAAATCTTTCTACAGCAAACATTGCGTTCAACAAACGCCGGTTGTTGATCATCTTCAATTCTTTGGCAACATCCACCTGAAGGTCCTGGATATGCGTAACCATTTTTGTTCTCCTCAGTTTGGAGTATAATAACGGAAGCGCTCCCAGATGAAAGGGTGGTGATACACTCACCACTACATCATATTTTTTGCTGAAGAGTTTCTTTATCCAGATTGGTAGCGTGCTAAGTACAAAAGAGAATTCATGAATAATTCTTTTGCCTGCTGAATTTTTCTTTGGAACATAAAGCGGACAGCGATAGACCTTCACGCCCTCAATATTTTCCTTGTGCCACCATTTCTTTTTATAATTATTGCTGATCTCCCATTGAGGGTAATAGGGCATGGCTGTTATTATTTCAACGGTATGTCCGTTGGCGGCCAGCCAGCTTGCCATCTCTCCTGTATATTTCCCGATGCCTGTTAGCTCTGGCGCATAATTGATTCCGCAGATGAGGATTTTCATATTAGATTATAGTTGGTGCATTAGTAGATTATTCTATCTTGTTTTTAAAGGGTAAGCATTCGTTTTGGGCAAGCCGCATCCATTCTCTCATTTTTGAGAGTTTAATAAATGCGATTGGCTCACTGCAATCGTGCAGTTAAATTGATCTTGGAGAAAGGTTAGTGTAACTTAGCAGCAACTATTGAAATGGATACAATAATCAGACCACTGGAATTTTTGTGTTACTGGTATGACATTCGCTTTAAAAACGCATATTATTTTCCGTAATAATACTATGGACTGTGGACATATTGTTACGCTCATCAATATGAGTGAGGAAGAATTATCCGGACCGTGTGGTGAGAATACCTCTGAGTTTACAGATGTGTAGGACTTCATGTGTTTGAATTTTATACGATTAATAGTATCCACTTGAATTTTTACGCGCGTTGAAATTCCATTCAATTCCAAGCAACCCTCCCATAACATTCATGCTGGTGAGATCACCATAGTCAAACCCAACTGCGCCCGTGATTTTCAGGTTGTATTTCAATACGTCATATGCCATCTGTTGTAATGCGTAGAATTGTCTCTTATGTGGGGAATACGGGGCTTCAACTCCCGGTGCACCGTAGTTCTGTACGTAGGTGAGCAATGTTTTGGCGCTCATACGGTCACTAAAGGAATAGAGCGCTCCTGTGTGTATGGCAAATATCCTGTTGTTAACAATATTTGCGTTGCCAGGTATTTCCTTTCCGTTTTCCCAGTCGAAGGGTTGAATTGCCGGAAAATACCTGCTGGCGCGAGCCCGGTTGGTAAATAGGGGAATGCCGATCACATTATCCAGGTATTCCCATCCGGTTTTATAAACACTATTATTATAATAGCTTTCCCGTTCATTGGAAGGAATATTCTTATCGATGGCCTCCGTGTAAATCAATTCCAGGATGATTCCCTGCAGCTTTGTATAATCTTCTTTGGATGATACGATGATTCCCAGTTTCCCATTCTTTGTTCCTAATCCTATATCATGTCTTCCTTCAAATGGTTTTTGAAGGTAGGCATGCAGTTTAATCGCACTATTTTCCCAATAGGCACCACCCTCCAGCACACCGCGATGGTCACCAGAATGGTTGCCACCTCCTGATTCTTTTAATAGAAATACATCTTTGAAACTCGCAAGGGACTGATCAAACTGCAGGTCCCCACGATGCCCTCCCCATACCGCAAAATGCTGGAAGCCTGCGTAGAATTTCAGCCTGCGGGCTCCAACCCGGAGAAAGAAAGTTTTTTCATGGTACAGGCTGTTTTGGATATACCGGTCTGCACCCAGCCATCCATGCGCAATACTTCCTTTGAATTGTAGCCAGCCTTTGGTAAACGGAACAACCTTATAGTCCGTTACTGCAAATCCTATTTTGGGAATGGGCAATGCATTGCCACTTACGCCAAATGAGCCGGCAGACAATCGCGGATCGATATCTTCCAGGTCTTCCTCAAAGCGTCCTGCTCTGAACGACCAGTTCCTGAATTCTACTTTCCCGTACGCTTCCTCTAAAATGGTTGATTTGAAATGATTATTATTATAAATGCTCACACCATAAGAAAGCGTTACAGGGTCAGCATCATAAAATCCCCGGTTGTTCTGATATTCTTTCTCCGCAATACTATGTTTATTCCAGATCCGGATATACGGTGCAAGATCCGTTTGCCGGTCAGCTACTGTTCCATGCCGGTTAGCAACCAGCCATAACGGCTGAAAATCTTTACTTGCAAATCTTGATTCAATGCCTATACTGGCCTGCAATGAGTCAAAGACTTGCGCA
>CAMLGP010000470.1 GCA_946479535.1 uncultured Bacteroidota bacterium | reverse complement strand
TGTGAAAATCAACCTTCTCCGTTTCCGGTACTGATCCTGGTCAAGCGGGGGTCCGCACCCTGTGAAATTTTATCAGTTTTAATAGAAAATTTACCTTATTTTGTATTGTTTTGGTGTTCTTTCAGTTTCACAAGTCCTGAACGATTCTCAATAATCCTGTGAATGTTCACTGGCTGTTTACTGTTAGCACTTTTATTTTTTTTAAATTTCTCAAAATGAACATTTACGTAGGAAACCTCAGTTGGAACCTGAAAGACCAGGACTTGTCCAACCTCTTTGCCTCTCATGGTGAAGTAGTATCAGCCAAGATCGTAACAGACAAATTCACTAATCGCAGCAAAGGCTTCGGCTTTGTTGAAATGGCTAACGATGACCAGGCGCAGGCTGCAATCACAGCTTTGAATGGCTCTGAAGTTGACGGTCGCAACATTGTTGTGAACGAAAGTCGTCCAAAACCTGAAGGTGGCGGCGGCGGCGGCTTCAAGAAAAGAAGCTTTGGTGGCGGCGGCGGTGGCGGCGGCTACAAGAAAGGTGGCGGCGGCGGTGGCGGCTACAACAAAGGCAACGGTGGCGGTGGCTATCGCGATCGTGGCGGTTACAACAGCGATTATTAATCTTCATTGATATTAAGTCGTTAATTGTAAAAGTCTGGTCTTTCGACCAGACTTTTTTTATTGATTAATATTTTGGATTGGCTCCAATGTTATTAAACCAATCGGAGCCAATCCTGCTAGTTATGATCACTGCACCACCTTAATCACCCCAGCTCCATTGTAGGAATGATATTCCCCATTATACATTGCATCTGCACTCACCGGTCCCATCTTATAATTTCCAGGTGAAACAGCCCGCACTGCATAATAGTAAGTTTGTTTGTTATTATCCAGATCAACAAAGAAATGGATACGGTCATCCCGCACATCCAGCGCAGTTGGCGTAGAACCATCCTTGATCCAGTCCATGCCCGGTATTTCCTTTGTTCTCGGATTCTCAATCTCAAATCCTGCTGGCAACAGATCCGTGATCACTACATTCTCTACCGGTGTATTAAATGAACGCTCCAGGGTTATTCCTACAATGATCAGATCATTCTGTTTGAATGTTGTACCTGATAAGGGAGTTCCATATCTGTCATAGAAGCGCTTGCGCACTTTGAGATAGCTATCCTCTTCTTTATACGCACCGCTCACACTTATTCCTTCAGCCTGCCAGAAATAATACAACCTGCCTGATCCACTTGCATCTATCTCCACACTGGTGCCTCCCAATGATTTCTTATCTGCACTCCAGCTACCACCTTCCACTTCAGCGATCTTTTTACCATTTACTTTTATTTCTGCAGTAACGGTAGACTTGCTGGCCGCCCTTGCATGTTTACCAATAGCAAGGAAAGCAAATGCTCTTTCCTGTGTATTCAAATATTGTCTGCTCTTTAATTTTTCACCAACATGTTTGATCATCACCGGGATCTGCGCATTACCGGGATCAGCATCCAGCAATGCATTCAGGGCAATAGATTCATCCCGTACATCTGAATAATAGCTTCCTCCGGTTTGGGTTACTGAAGCCTCGCCACTGAATGAAGAAGGTAATAACTGAGTAAATGATTTCTTGTCACCCGCAGTAGCATAAGCTGCTGATAACAGATAACGACTATCCAGCGCAAGCAGTTCTGGCCTGGATTTATAATAGTTCATGGAAGGTACATTGCTTCTTCCTGCCAGTGCAAGCACATATAATCCATAGGCAACTTCCTTGGCAGCGATCTTTTTATTCTGATCGCGATTATAATAATAAGTGATCAGTTCCCGGGTTTTTAACCGGTTATTGATATATGCCAGCATAGTTTCCAGCAAACTGTTATCTACATCAAATCCCGCCTTTCTTGCTTCCAACAGAAAATGCGCAGAATAGATGGTAACCCACCAATCTTCTTTCCCTTCGCCATCCCATAAAGTAACGGCGCCTGTATATAATTGCCGCATCTTGATCTTTCTGATCGCTTCCATGATATTGTAATTGGCGCTGAGCTTATTTTGTTTGCTCAGTTGCATCAGATCAGCCATATCTCCATAATACAATTGCGGGAATGCTGCAGATACTGTTTGCTCTGTACATCCATAAGGATATTCTACCAGGTATTTCAAGTGTTCTCCCAACTCCAGTGCAGGAGACCTGCTTACCACCAGCGTATAATCAGTACTGCTGGGCATGAAATCACTCAGGCCGATATTGATCTTCTGGCTGCTTCCTCCGGCAACTGAACCACTACCTGATACTTTTTGCAATGTTGAAGGAGGACGTACAGCTATTTCAGTAGCATCTGTGAATTTCTCTCCCATTCCATTTACTGTAACAGTGATCTTGCCAATAGCGATATAAGGATCAGCCACCACATTAAATACTGCTATTCCCTCACTCTTTGCATTCAATGAAACACTTTCGGTGCTTCCACCCAAAACTTTTATTGGCCCTTCCGCTTTTATGGCTGCACTTACCGAAGTAGACCTGTCTGTTGTATTGGTCAATGTAACAGGAACTGTTACAGTATCACCCGGGCTCAGGAATCTTGGCAAGGCAGTACTGATCACAATGGGATCAGCTACCGTCATTGTAAGATCTGTGGAACCAAAGGATTCATTTTTGTAAGAAACTGCCATCAATCTCAGTTCACCACTGAACTGGGGAATATCAAATTCAAATTCCGCTTCACCATCTCCATCAGCCTTCCTGATACCGCTCCAGTAACTAACTACCTTCACACGTTTTGCCGGCATGGGATTAACCCGCTTGCTCAGATCAGCTTCGCCATCACCACCAGTACTGCTTGCCCTCATTTCAGCGAACAGCAACGGATACAGATCATAGGCATTCACCTGGAGCGCTTTCTTTTGATAGAAATAGTTATATGGATCGGGTGTCTCATAATTGCTGATCTGCAATACACCATTATCTACTGCTGCCAGTGTTACAAGACTTCCCGGCGCTGCCTTTACCTTCACTTTCTGATGTGTATTGGAACGCACCTTTTTCTCTGCGGTAATGGCCATCTCTATTTTACGGCTCTTCTCTTCCACTTTCACATTCTGGAATCCGTGAGCAACTGTCAATGGAATATCCGATACCTCATGCGGCTTTATCAAGGTAGCAGTGATATATACATTAGGCACATGATCCCCGGTTACCGGTAAGTCTACATTAGCAGATCGATCACTTCCTACTTCCACATACTGATGAGAAATAACATGGTCTGTTTCCATGGTCACCAGCATCCTGCCACTAAATGGAGTTTTGAAAAGTGCTTTAACCGTCTCCCCACTGAAGTAGGATTTTTTATCAAGACTGATATCGATATTTCCTTCGGTATTCACTTCAAAGGATGTATTGCTACTGCCCCAATTTCCATAACTGTAGAAACTCCTGCTTACATAAGTACCTGCACCCGGTTTATACACCTTTACTTCATAATCCCCTGGTGAACGTGGCACATAAGAATAAACGGTATTGCTACCTACACTTACAGAACTTTCTATCATCAGCTTGTCCTCTTTCTGGGATT
>CAMLGP010000469.1 GCA_946479535.1 uncultured Bacteroidota bacterium | reverse complement strand
AAAGGCGAAGACTTTTTGTTTTGCTAAGCATTAAATTGAAGTTTGCGGTAGGAAAGAAATTTACATAACTGGTATGTGTCAGGGAATCCTTACCCGTTAATGCCAGAAAGCTTTTGCTTTCCAGGACAGACTGCTGCAGCGCAAACCCAAATTGATAATTATATTTTATATTCTGAAAACGGTAATTGGTACCGGCCCTGTGTGCAAGGAATGAATTTTCGAATTTATTTGTCAGAGATTGATTCAGGTTATCATATTCTCCAGTTAAGCCATTATAATCATACGTCCGCCGGTCAGAATTGCTTCCGTTCTGAGTATAGGCATAATTAATTTCAAGGAGTTCGTTCAATCCAAGTGGCTCCGTGTATGAAGCGCTGAGGACATTATTGCTATTACGGGTCAACTGTTTATTTTGCTGATCCTGATCTATTGAACGTAAAGCTGTGCCATTTCCAGAAAAGAAATTATTGTGGGATAGTAATATACCGTCTGCATCTGTATTAGTGAAATTATTATTCCAGCCTATGGTAAGCGTTCTTCCGATCTTATCAAACCTTCTTCGTATTAGCAGACTATTATTCATGTTCACATTTTGATTTTTACCGCTATTCGCAGTTCTGCCGCTAATAGATAAAAATCTTGCAGCAGGTGTTTCAGAGAATGTGAATGTGGTATCCTCACTACTGTTTTCTGTATTACCGAAATTAAGATAAGGGGTATATAAAACTGATGTCATTGAATCAAGCTGAAATTCAAGTCTAAGATTGATGCGATGGTTCTGACCATTGCCCTCAGAGGATCTTTCCCTGCTTACTAAAGCCACAGAATCAGCAAATGTGCTTCTTCTGAATATGCCTTCTTCCTGAATGGAACTGGAGGTAGAATAAAAATAGCTGCCACTAACCTTGAATTTGGGATTCCAGTCATTATTAAAATTGAGACCTGTTGAAACTGATTGAAGTATTCCCGAGCCTCCATTATTCTTTCCAGGCCCTCCGCCATCTCTTCCGGCATCGGAGGCTGAAAATCCCTGCTGGTTAATATTGTTAGCATTAAAAATTACAGAGAATCGTTGCTTTTCATCAAACCTGTTCAATGAGATATTTTCATTATAGTGACCTCTGTCTCCCTGGCTGGCCAGAACGCGTCCAAAAACTCCTTTTTTTCGATCTTTCTTTAATTTAATATTTATTGTTTTGCTCCTGCTTCCATCATCAATTTTGGAAAATTTGGCCTGTTCGCTCATGTCATCATATACCTGAACACTTTCGATCATATCAGCAGTCAGATTCCGGGTTGCGATCCTGGGATCATTTCCGAAAAATTCCTTTCCGTCTACATATACTTTCTGAACCGATTGACCCTGTGTTTTTATATTCCCCTGTCTGTCTACTTCCATCCCCGGTAATTTTTTGATGAGGTCCTCAGCGGTAGCGTCGGGCTTCGTTTTAAACCGGCTGGCATTAAACTGGACCGTGTCCCCTTTAATTACCACCGGCGCTTCACTGGTAATAACCACCTCTCCCAGCGTTTTCATATCCTGCGATAAAATGATCTGGTGAAAATCAATAATTTTTTCCGTTGCTGTTATTGAAACAGGTTTACTGAATTGGGCGTATTCCTGGTGAGAGATATTAATATAGTATTTATTGATAGCAAGATTTTTAAATTGAAAAGCCCCATCTTTATCTGTTATTACATACGCTAATAATGACGTGTCTGCAGCCCGCAGAATGGAAACAGTAGCATCAGCAACTGGTTTATGGGTAGCAGTATCAGTAAGAACTCCCTTAATAATTCCATCAGCTTTCTGTGCCTGCGCTGCGCAAAGGACCATACAGGCAATAGCTATACTGATGAATTTCTTCATGAAAAACGCTTGTCACTAAAGTTAGCTTTTAATGGAAGCTTTGAAGTTGTAAGGAATTCCTAAAACAAAGAAAATCCTGAATGAAAAACATTTACTCCCTAGTGGAAATACTGTTCTCGTTCAGGATTCTTTCGCTGGTAATGTATTATATAATAAAATTCAGTATAGAAGATTATTCCGGGAAATTTGTATCTAATTAACTGAAGAGATATTCTACATCTTCTCTCGTAAGTGATTTTACAAAGCTGCTGTCATCTGCAATAAGTTCTTTTGCAAGTGCTCTTTTCTTTTCCTGCAACTGCAGTATCTTATCTTCAATTGTATCTCTGCAGATCATCCGGTAAGCAAATATATTTTTGGTTTGACCAATCCGGTGAGTCCGGTCAATCGCCTGCTGTTCTACTGCAGGGTTCCACCAGGGATCAACAATGTATACATAATCAGCTGCAGTGAGATTTAATCCCACACCTCCGGCTTTCAGTGATATAAGGAAAACTCTTACAGTATCATCATTCTGGAAACTCTGAATAGCCTTTTCCCTGTCTGGCGCCGTTGTACTTCCATCAAAGTATTCATACTTCACACCCAGTTCATCCAGCTTTGCTCTGATCAGTGCAAGCATTCCCAGGAATTGGGAAAATACAAGTGCTTTATGATTGCTGATGTTTTCTGTGATCTCTCTTGCCAGCTCTTCCAGCTTTATGGAATGGTTCTCAAATTTTTCTTCCTCATTCAGGATGGCAGGTGAATCACAGATCTGTCTCAATTTCATCAGGCCCTGCAAAATGGTAAGCTGTGATTTCTGAATACCCTGCTCCTGTATGGTGCCCAGGATCTTATCCCTGAAGTCATTTCTGTAAGCATCATAGATCTTTCGTTGCTCATCTTCCATTTCACACCACAAGATCATTTCTACCTTTTCAGGAAGATCACGCGCCACCTGTTCTTTGGTTCTTCTTAATATGAACGGGTATAATATCTTCTTTAAATGGTCTTTTCTGTCCTGCTCTCCAAATTTATCAATCGGCATTGCAAATTCCTGACGGAAATATTCCATGGTACCCAGCATGCCCGGGTTCAAAAAATTCATCTGCGCGAAAATATCGAATGTGTTATTCTGCAGTGGCGTACCACTCATGCACAGGCGATGTTTTGCTGATAACAGGCATGCAGCTTTGGTTACCTTGCTTGCAGGGTTTTTGATGGCCTGACTTTCATCCAGTATTACATAGTCGAAGGCCACACTCATCAGCAGCTTTATATCACTGCGTAATGTACCGTAAGTGGTTATTGTAATATCATGGTCCAGAATTTCTTCCTTAACCCGGGTGCGCGTTGCACCATGATGAATACGATAAGTTAATTCAGGAGTAAATTTCCGGATCTCATTTTCCCAGTTGTAGATCAGCGTTGTGGGACAAACTACCAAAGCTTTCAAATTTCCTTTCTCTCTACGGAAATACTCAAGGAAGGAAAGAGCCTGCACAGTTTTACCCAAACCCATATCATCTGCCAGTATGCCTCCCCAATTAATATCTGTAAGATAATTTAGCCATTGATAACCGGCAATCTGGTAAGGCCTCAGAATAGCACTCAAATTATCGGGAGGATCAATCTCCCTGATCTTATTGAACTGTCTCAGCCTTTCATATTTTTCTTCAAGCTGAACTACCAGCTCTTCTTCATCCCTGGTTTCATACAACTC
>CAMLGP010000468.1 GCA_946479535.1 uncultured Bacteroidota bacterium | reverse complement strand
CTACTGGCTCTGATTTTTACAAAGCTGTTTTTATTCTGAACGACCAGTACATTACAGCTTTCTATAACAAGGATGGTGAATTCCTGGGCATGACCAGAAATATCAGTTCTTTGAATCTGCCCATGAAGCTTCAATCCAAAATTCGCAGCGATTATGCTGAATACTGGATCACTGACCTGTTTGAATTATCAGATAACGACGGAACGCATTATTATATCACCGTTGAAAATGCTGATTCAAAGGTTTTACTGAAATCAAGCGATAATACAGACTGGAATATATTCAAGAAGATGTCGAAGATCTAAAGAAATGGCCCCGGGTCCTAGCCGGGGTTTTGGTGTGTGGTAAAAAACAAACCCTGTTGCTTCGTGCACGGGGTTTTGTTTTTATTTAATATTTACGAATCTGCTGAATCACGTAATTTTGCCCCCTTCCCGCATTGTCTCACCTTATTGTGATCCGAAGGCGGTCTAAAAATTACAATAATGAATAAGGGACCCATCTCGCAATTTATTCAACACCACTATCGTCACTTTAATGCTGCAGCCCTGATGGATGCTGCAAAAGGTTATGAAGTTCATTTGAACGAAGGTGGCAAAATGCTCATATCCCTTGCAGGTGCCATGAGCACCGCTGAATTAGGCATTTCACTGGCAGAAATGATACGTCAGGATAAGGTGCATATCATTAGCTGTACTGGTGCCAATCTTGAAGAGGATGTGATGAACCTGGTGGCTCATTCCCATTACAAAAGAGTTCCCAATTATCGTGACCTGACTCCACAGGAGGAGTGGGATCTTCTGGAAAACCATTACAACAGGGTTACTGATACCTGTATCCCTGAAGAAGAAGCATTCCGCCGCCTGCAAAAACACCTGGTTAAACAGTGGAAGGAAGCAGAAGCAAGCGGAGAGCGTTATTTTCCTCATGAATTCCTTTACAAGACTGTATTAAGCGGAGAGCTCAAACAGTATTATGAAATAGATCCAAAAGACAGCTGGATTGTAGCGGCTGCTGAAAAGAATATTCCCATTGTTGTTCCAGGATGGGAAGACAGCACAACAGGAAATATTTTTGCCAGCTATGTGATCAAAGGGGAATTAAAAGCTTCCACAGTAAAGAATGGAATTGAATACATGGTGTGGCTGGCAGACTGGTACCGCAAGAATTCGGAAGGAAAAGGGGTAGGTTTCTTCCAGATCGGAGGAGGAATTGCAGGTGATTTCCCAATCTGTGTGGTACCAATGATGTACCAGGATCTGGAATGGCATGATGTGCCTTTCTGGAGTTATTTCTGCCAGATCAGTGATTCTACTACATCATTTGGTTCTTATTCCGGTGCTGTTCCCAATGAAAAGATCACCTGGGGTAAGCTGGATATCAAGACCCCAAAGTTTATCGTAGAAAGTGATGCTACCATTGTAGCACCTTTGATCTTTGCGTGGATACTAGGCCAGTAATGCAGTTAGTAATAAATAAAAAAAGCGGTCCCGCCATTGGCGGGACCGCTTTTTTTATATTAGTAGTAATTAGAAATTATTGTTCTTTGAATCCTGCAATTCCTTTGCGTCCTTTATAGGAAGGATCAGATTTACGAGGATAATAACCTTAACGATTATCCCGCTGAACAGGGCTTTCAAAACTCCCACACTTCCCTCCGACATCCCATATATAATCACAGATAGCAAAATGAAAACAATAAAAACGATAAGGCCGGTAATGATGGCAGTATAAGGTTTCTTCTTTGTCCACATAGCAAGCCCAACAAATATTCCACCTTCAACCAGTGCTATTGTAAAAACAACAGGATCAAAACCTGTGGTCCGAAACATAGCTACCATTTCCCAGAAGAAAATAAGACCGCCAGCCCAGAACAGGGAGTTTCTAGCCCTGCGGACTGATCGTTCATTTCCTTCCATATGTATTTGCTGTATCTCATTGGCATAGTCAGCAATAACATCTTTTTGCTGATCTGGCTGGTTGTTAGGTGTGGTCATGGTGGAGTTTTTAATCTAGAAACCTTTTGGCACCTCTAATTTAATATCTCTTTTCAACATATCATTTCGGTTAGCCATTTCCCAGGCGGTATAGAAAACCAGTTGTACCCTTTTAGCCATGAGCTTATAATTGATCTTGTCTGGTGTATCAGTTGGCCGGTGATAATCTGCATGCACGCCATTGAAATAAAAGATAATAGGTACGCCTTTCTCTGCAAAATTGTAATGATCACTGCGATAATAAAACCGGTTCTTGTCATTCAGATCATTGTATTTTCTGTCCAGTTTTAATTTGAGATTCTTATTTACCAGGTTTGTAATTGGTGTAAGATCAGAACTCAATTTATCGTCTCCGATAACATAAATGTAGTTGGCAGAATCCTTATCCTTTAAATATTCTTCTCCAATGCGGCCCACCATATCAATATTGAGATCTACACTTGTTTTATCGAGCGGATACACAGGGTTGTTGGCATAATACTCAGATCCCCATAAGCCTTTTTCTTCTCCACTCACCGTCATGAAAACAATACTTCTTCTTGGTCCTTTGCCTTCTGCCTTTGCTTTTGAAAAAGCCTGTGCCAGTTCCAGAATGCTCACAGTACCTGAACCATCATCATCTGCGCCGTAATAGATGGTAGTATCATTGCGAATGCCAAGGTGGTCGTAATGTGCAGTAAGGAAAACATATTCATCCTTCAGATCAGTGCCTTCCATGAATCCAAGTACATTGCTGCTTTCAAGTTTCTGGATATTTTTTTCAAATTCAAGATGCACATTGGCAGCATAAACTTTTGATGGCAATTGCTGGGTTTTATAATCTTCTTTTACATTTAACCAGTCCGTATGTCCCATAATATCTTCAGCAACTTTTTCTGATACATACCAGGTAGGCAGGTATTGGGATGCCCTGTACAATTCGCGGTACATGGTACCGGTTGCTCGTGGAGTACGGGGGAAATTTGAGCTAACTATTAATACTGCGGCGGCTCCTTTTTTTTGGGCATTGATGATCTTGCCGAATATGCCAGCTGATGCCGGTGCATTGGCCTGGTAGGAACTTGGAACGCCATCCATAATCAATATCAATTTCCCTGTAGCATTTACATCCTTGTATTCATTGAAGCTGCTATCGGCAATGCCGTGACCGGCAAATACAACTTCTGAAAAGTATTGAGAAGTATTATAATTGGTAAATGTATATGGCTGAAACTCTGCATTGGGCTTGTATTCCGTGCCATTGATCTCAAGAATGCTTTTGGTTATTTCATCTCTAAAAACCGGGAAGGTCATCTGGTAACTGCCTTTGTTTCCGGGCTCCAGTCCAAGGGATTTAAAATAATTCTCTATAAAAGCGGCAGCTTTTTTTTGTCCGGGTGTGGCAGTTTCCCTTCCTTCCATTTCCTTTCCGGCAACTGTATACAGGTTTTTCTGCAGATCGGCAGCCGTTATGGTTTTGGCGTAGGGGACAGGGCTATTCTTTTTTTGTGCAAACAGGGCAACAGAGGGTACCAGCAGGAGAAGGGCAAATATTTTCTTCATGCGCATGTGTTTAGTATAGACTTCAAACTTACCGGAAAAATATTTC
>CAMLGP010000467.1 GCA_946479535.1 uncultured Bacteroidota bacterium | reverse complement strand
AGCTGCCTTTGTCATCACAATGATCTTTCTATCAGGACATGCCTGTGCTACTTTCAATGCGTACGTAAGTCCTGCAATACCTGATCCGATCACTAAAAAATCTGTTTGTAACATAATTGATATTCGTCTTATGGTTCTATCCAGGCTTCGTTCTCCCTGAGAAGATTTATTAATTCGTCAACAGCTACTTCACTGTTCACATTCCTCTTTACCACTTCTTTCCCTTTATATAAAGTGATCTTGCCCGGGCCACTGCCAACATATCCAAAATCAGCATCTGCCATTTCACCGGGACCATTTACTATGCATCCCATAATGGCAATCTTCACTCCTTTTAAATGATTGGTGCGGGAACGGATCTTTGCTGTTGTTTCCTGCAGATCAAATAAAGTACGTCCACAACTTGGGCAACTGATATATTCTGTTTTGGAAATGCGGGTACGTGTGGCCTGCAATATGCTGAATGCTGTATTATTAGTAAACTGGTAAATATCCTTTACTGCAAGATAGGTGCGACCAGTGACCTGCAGATTTTCCATCTGTGCCTTATTATTATAACCCAGGCATATTCCATCTCCAAAACCATCCAGTAACAAGGCGCCTGTTTCTGTAGCAAAGTGAATGAGATGTTCATCGGGAGTTTGCCAGCCACTGTCTGTGATCAGGATCACAGGATTGCTGATCTTGCGATTCTCCAGTTCCATAAACATCCTTCGCACAGATTGCATGGCATTTTGATTGGTACTACTCAAACAAAGCACCACCGTTGGATCAGTAGCTATCTTTTCCAATAGGGAATAATCATAAACTCCTGATGTATTGCTGAAGCAATCTGCCATCACAAAATTCAGTGTATCACTAATTGCGGTAGCTTCCACAAACCCTGTATCCTGGTAAATGGGGAAATACTTCTTCTCTCCTTTACCCGCTTTTGATTTCATAATTGTTTCCCAGGCATCAGGATATACAATCACTTTCAGGGTTCCGGGCAATGCAAAATCCAGGAGCTGATGACCGGTAAACACATAATCTGCCGCTCCATCACTGATTGTCCATTTATCGGTTGCCACGTCGTATGTATAACCAATGCTCTGCAGATGAGACGGGGTTATTTTATCAATCCTGCTGAGATCGGCAATTACCACGGGCACATGTTTGCCTCCAATATTATCTACCAATCTTGCTTCTCTTCTTTTATATTCAAATGGTGAATAGGGCACACGGATATCTTTGCCTGATGACGGATTTTTAATAGTTGACTGGCTATACCTTTTTACCAGATCTTTGCATACAGGAATTTCAAATTCAGGATCCTCCGTCAGCGAAACCCGAATGGTATCTCCAATCCCATCTTCCAGCAAACTACCAATCCCAATGGCAGATTTGATCCTTCCATCTTCTCCATCACCCGCCTCTGTTACTCCAAGATGCAATGGATAAGCTTCTCCAAATTCATCCATCATCACTTTAATCAATAACCGATAGGCCTCTACCATCACAAGCGGATTGCTACTCTTCATGCTGAGCACAATATTGTGATAGCGCTCATTTCGTGCGATACGAAGGAATTCCATCGCGCTTTCCACCATTCCCATAGGTGTATCACCATACCGGCTCATGATCCTGTCGCTCAATGAACCATGATTGGTACCGATCCTCATGGCCGTACCATACTGTTTACATATAGTTACTAGTGGAGTGAATCGTTCACGAATGCGATCAATCTCTTCTGCATAGTCTGCATCACTGTATTCAATTAGTTCAAATTTCTTCTTGTCAACATAATTGCCGGGATTCACTCTCACCTTTTCTACAATTCTTGCCGCTATTTCAGCTGCATTGGGCGTAAAGTGGATATCAGCTACCAGTGGTGTGGTATATCCTCTCTTTCTTAACTCATTTTTTATGTTCAGCAGGTTTTCCGCTTCTTTTTTTGAAGGCGCGGTAATACGGACAAGTTCTGAACCAGCCTCTATGCACCGAATGGATTGCTCTACTGTGGCCATGGTGTCCATGGTATCCGTAGTGGTCATTGTCTGAACGCGAATAGGATGAAAATTACCAAGCAGGAGATCACCGATCTTTACTTCTCTGGTAGGCAGACGCTTATACTCTGTCAGTGACTCACAGTAAAATTGCATGGTGCAAAGATACGAAGGCTAGTGGGGTTTGGCGAGTAGCTAGTGGGGTTTAGCAGGTAGTAAGTAGCAAGATCCACCAATGATTAAATTCCGAGGCAAAGGTGTAACAATCATGCCCCACCAGGTATTTTACCAGTCTTTAGGTTGACCGGCAGCGACTTTTGATTTTGCATTTTGCAGGCGTTGCTGCACCTCTTTTTCTTTTTGTTCCAGCAGTTGGAGGCGTTGTTCAGCTTCTTTCTGATTCATTTTGGGTTGCTGCTTCTGCTGTTTCTGGTTCTTTTTATTTTCTTTGGGCTTGGGTGGGGGATTTCGTTTTTTTAATTCCATCAACGCCTTTTGCAGATTTTCCCTGGCTTCATTATCATTGGGATTCTGCCGCAGCGCATTTTTATAGGCGTCAATGCTGGCCTCCAGGTTCTTTTGTGTGGAATATCCAACTCCCTGGTTATAATAAGCCTTTCCCTTCAATTCAGCATTGGTATTATCCGCATTCATGATCACATCATCCAACGCAGTTTTATTTTCATCCAGCTTTGATTGACGGAAAAGCGCATTGGCACGATTAAAAGCCGCTGTTGTATTTGTCTTTTGTTTATCCAGCACTTCTTGATAGGCTACTTCGGCCTGTTCATACTGTTTTGCCTTGTACAGCTCATTTCCTTTTTGAATGGCCTTATCTGTTTCCTGGTTATCCTGTGCGTAAAGTGAAAGATCGGGCAGAGCCAATGTTGATGCCAGGATACACAGAGCATGAAAAATATTCCGGTATTTAATCCTGTTACTCATGCTTTCACCTTTTTTGTTTCAGGAATAAAGTATTCGGTAAGCATTAGCAGGAACATGGCGGCGGCAAACCACCAGTAATACGTTTGAAAATTCATTAGCGAAACATCACCATATGCCTTTTTCTCAATTCCTGAAAATTGCTGCTCCAGTTGCTTTACCGCTTCATCACTATCCTGCAAATGAATATAAATTCCATTTGTATTCTCTGCTATCTGTTTCAGTTCATTTTCATTCAATCTGGAAACAACATCATTTCCAAACTCATCCTTTTTATTTTGGCCTGTTGCTGGATCAGGAATATAGGAACCTTCAGATGAACCGATCCCTACTGTATTGATCATCATACCGCGACTGGCCAATTCTTTTGCTGTAACTATGGCTTCCGGATCATGATCCTCCCCATCAGAGATCAGCACCACTGTTTTAAACCTTCTTTCAGTAGTATTAAAAGCATTGGAGCTTTGATGTAAAGCTTCACTAATGACTGTTCCCTGCAAAGGCACTGTTTCTGGTCCGGCAGATGAAATATACAATTGAGCCGCTCCATAATCTGTTGTCAATGGCATTTGCAGATAAGCTCTGCCTGCAAACACAACCAGTCCGATCCGGTCATCCGGCATGGCAGTCATCAGTTTACTAATAAATTGTTTGGCTCTTTCC
>CAMLGP010000466.1 GCA_946479535.1 uncultured Bacteroidota bacterium | reverse complement strand
GCATCAGTAAACGGCGGATTATACAATAGCACTTTCTGGTTAAACGATGCGTCATTCCTGCGTCTCAAGAATATTGAATTGGGATACAATCTTGCAAGTTCTGTTTTGCGCAGGGCAAAGCTCCAGGATGTAAGGGTATATCTGAATGCATTTAATCTCTTCACAATTACCAAAGTGAAGGACTATGATCCGGAAGGAAATAGTGGCAGCGGTCAATTCTATCCGCAACAAAGGATCATCAACATTGGCGTAAACGTAAAACTCTGATTGCTTAATACTATTTTAATATGAAAAAGAAATTATTTCCGTATTTAATTTTAATAACCTGCCTTCCGGTTTTCATTTCCTGCAAGAAGGATTTTCTGGATATTCAGGCCACAGACAGGATCTCTGAGCAGGCATTGCTGGCAGATTCTTCTTTGTTTGAGGATTTTGTAACCAATCGTTATATTGGGGTAAGATTGCAGGACAAGGAAGGAGATGGTACCAATCCTGGTTTTGGCCGTGCCTTTGAATATGCCATGTGGAGCTCTCTTACTGATGAATCAATCTATAATAATGATGATAATACCTGGCTGGTGCAGCGCGGATTGCTGGCCCCGGAGAATACAGGTATAGCTGGTACAATATGGGCAAGAAGCTATCGCAGTATCAGGGAATGTAACTGGGCATTGCAGAATATCGATAAGGTAACAATGAGTGCAGATCATAAGACTCGTGTAACTGCAGAGCTACGTTTTATCAGAGCCTATCGTTATCATGATCTCATCCGTAACTACGGAGGCGTGGTATTAATGGGAAACGATGTTTATAATCTCTCTGATAATCTGCAGGACCCCAAATTGTTTACACGGAGCTCATTGCAGGAAAGTATGAACTATGTTTTGGGTGAACTGGATGCGGCAGCAGCTGGTCTTCCAGTGAACAATGCATCAAATTGGGCAAATGGCAGAGCCACTAAAGGAGCAGCGCTAGGATTGAAATCCCGGCTTGCACTTTATGCTGCAAGTCCTCTTTATAATACTGGTACCTGGGCCGCAGCGGTTACGGCTGCACAGGCAGTGATCAGCTTAAATAAATACAGTTTATATACCGGTGGATATGCCAATCTGTTTCTTGATGCAACTGGAGCAAATACAGAAACTATTTTCGCCCGTTTATATACCAAGAACGCAGGCCATACCCACATGGAAATTGCCAATGGTCCCAATGGATACGGTGGATGGGGTGGCAATCTTCCATTGCAAAACCTGGTAGATGATTATCAGATGGATAATGGTAAACCTATTACTGATGGAACTTCTGGTTATGATGCCCAGAATCCTTATGTAAATCGCGACCCACGTTTCTATGCTACCATTATTTATAATGGATCAACCTATCGTGGAGCTACCGTTGAAACTTTTACTCCCGGTGGAAAAGACAGCAAGGATGGTCCGGAGAACTGGAATACATCCAAGACAGGGTACTATCTAAAGAAATATATGAATGACGCTTATCCTTTGCAAAACCCCTGGGGTAATGCAGGATTTCAGCCCTGGTATTATATCCGCTATGCAGAAATACTATTGAACTTTGCTGAAGCTTCCAATGAAGCAAGTGGTGCCGATGTAGTTCCTGCAGGGTCTACACTTTCGGCCCGTACAGCAGTGAATTTGATCAGAGCGCGGGCTGGAATGCCGGCACTGGCTGCAGGTTTAAGCCAGACTGCCATGCGTGATGCCATCCGTAATGAACGCAGAGTTGAACTGGCTTTCGAAGAACACCGTTTCTATGACGTACGCAGGTGGAAGATTGCAGATGTAACAGAGAATAAACCAGCGCAGGGAATTAATATAACCAAGAGCGGAACAACGCTTACATACGCTACAAAAGTGGCGCTAGATGGAAGAGCGTTTGCCGCCAAACATTACTGGTTGCCGATACCACGAGCCGAGATCCAGGCCTCAGGTAATAAGATTCAGCAAAACACTGGCTATTGATTAGTAGTTTCATTTTTTTTCGATACAGCAGTTTTAAACAAAGCAACATGTAAAAATAAGAACCGGGAACGGTTCTTATTTTTCTCATTCGCTAAAGACAACCCAATAGAAAATTATAATGACTGGTCTGCTTAACAAATTTTATTCATGCCTGGGATCAGGGATCATATCCTTAGGTATGATCCTTTTCCTGCATGCTTGTGCAAAATCACAGCCTCAAATGGAATCAGCTAAGATCTCCATCAAATATGATATGAATACGGAGAACCAGGTTATCCGGAATTTCTCGGCTTCTGATGCCTGGGCCTGCCAATTTGTAGGCAATTGGCCGGAAGCAAAGAAAAATGCTATTGCTGACTGGCTGTTTAGCATGGATACAATGGCCAATGGAAGTCCAAAAGGAATTGGACTTACCATGTGGCGCTATAATATCGGTGCCGGAACTGCAGCACAGGCAGAAGCAAGTGGGATAAAAGATGAATGGCGGCGAGCGGCTTCCTTTGAAAACAAAGATGCGAATTCTGTTAAACTTATTGAAGGGCAGAACTGGTTTTTACAGGCGGCCAGGAATAGAGGCGTAAATCAGTTCCTTGGATTCATGAATAGCCCACCAGTAAATCTGACGGGCAATGGTAAGGGCTATGCAAGTAACGGGCAATGTAATATTGCTGAAAATAGTTATGCATCTTTTGCACAGTATGCCATCAATGCAATTAACCAGGTTAAAGCCGCCACTGGAGTTAATTTTGATTTCATCAGTCCTGTAAATGAACCCCAATGGGATTGGAGTGATGGCGGACAGGAAGGCTGCCCCTATACTAATGATCAGATCCGGGCAGTTGTGAATGCCTTCAATACAGAATTTGAAAAAAGCGCTGTTACTTCTAAAATCCTGTTGACTGAAGCCGGTCAATTGAATTACCTGCTGGAAGCAAATGATAAACCTGAAAAAGATAACCAGATATCGGATTTCTTTGACCCGGTATCTTCCAATTATATAGGAAACCTTTCAAGCGTAAGCAAAACAATTGCTTCACACAGCTATTTTACTACTTCGCCAATGGGGAAAGGAATTGAATTGCGCAATAAAATAAAACAGAGAGTGAGCCAGATTCCCAATCTTGAATTCTGGCAATCTGAATATTGTATATTAGGAGATAATGCGGGTGAGATCAATGGTAATAACCGCGACCTGGGAATGGATGCAGCACTTTACGTAGCTAAAGTAATATACCAGGATATGGTTGCGGCCAATGCATCAGCCTGGCAGTGGTGGCTGGCTATTTCTCCCTATAATTACAAGGACGGGCTGGTATATGTAGACAAGAATAACAGCGATGGCAACTATTATGATAGCAAAATGCTTTGGGCAATGGGTAATTACAGCCGTTTTATTCGCCCTGGCAGTAAAAGGATCGATGTTGGTCCGGTAAATGATCCTGCATTGCTGGTTTCGGGTTATAAGAATGAAAAAAATGATGGAGTGATCCTGGTTGTGATCAATCCATCTGCAGATTTAAAACCGCTGGATCTTTCTGGCAACGTACTGGTGGCTGATAAGGATATTGTCACATTTACAACCAGCAACACGTATAACCTCGCTAAAAATAGCGTATCAGCAAAAAATATCGC
>CAMLGP010000465.1 GCA_946479535.1 uncultured Bacteroidota bacterium | reverse complement strand
TACCACCCTGATCTTTATCAATACAAGAGGTATGAGTGAGATATGGTACCAGAAGATTCTGGATATCTGCCCTGAACTGGCTGGCTCTATCGCTCTCCACCACGGATCAATTGATATGGATCTCCGCACCTGGGTGGAGGAGAATTTACATACTGGTAATCTGAAAGCAGTAGTATGTACCGCCAGCCTTGACCTTGGTGTAGATTTCAGACCAGTAGAAACTGTTATACAGGTTGGTTCACCAAAAGGAGTAGCCCGGTTCTTACAACGAGCCGGCAGAAGTGGCCACAGCCCCGATGCAATCAGTAAAATATATTTTCTTCCCACGCATTCCCTCGAATTGGCGGAAGCAGCAGCGTTGAAACAGGCTATTCGGGAAAAAATAATTGAGAGCAGGCCACCAATGTTATTGTGCTATGATGTATTGATCCAATACCTGAATACACTGGCTATCTCGGATGGTTTCATCCCTGAAATAATTTATAAAGAGCTGATCACTACTTATTGTTATCGTGATCTGGCTCGAAATGAATGGGAACAGATACTTCATTTCATTTCATCCGGAGGGGCACTGCATCAATATGATGATTATAGGAAGATAGAGATCGAAGATGGTATCTATAAAATAAAAAGCCGGCGTCTGGCCATGCGTCATCGCCTGCATATTGGTACCATTGTGAGCGAGTCAATGATGAAGGTGAAATTCATGAGTGGTGGCTATATTGGTGTGATTGAGGAATGGTTTATTTCCCGACGAGAGCCAGGAGATGTTTTCACACTTGCCGGCAGGAATCTTGAATTTGTGATGGTCAGGGACATGACGGCCTATGTCAGAAAAAGCAATAAGAAGAAATCAATTGTTCCGAGCTGGCAGGGCGGCCGTATGCCACTATCTGCTAATTTGGGAAAGAAATTAAGAGAAACATTTGACAGGAAATCCTTCTCCCGTCAAAAATTAAATCATGCAGGCGTTCTGGAACCAGAGGTAGAACTGGAAGTGCTGGAACCGTTATTTGCGCTGCAGGAAAAATTATCCATCGTTCCCAAACAGAATGAATTACTCATTGAACAGATTGAGACCAAAGACGGTTTTCATCTCTTCGTTTATCCCTTTGAAGGTAGGCTGGTGCATGAGGCCATGGCGGCGATCCTTGCTTACCGCATCAGCCGCATCAGGCCCATCACCTTTTCTTTTGCCATGAATGATTATGGTTTTGAATTGCTGAGTGATCAGCCTGTGCCGGTTGATGACACTAATGTATATGAATTATTTACTCCCGATAACCTCCTGTTGGATATTCAGCGCAGTGTTAATTCCACTGAAATGGCCCGCCGGAAATTCCGTGATATCGCTGTGATAGGTGGCCTGGTTTTCCAGGGATTTCCGGGAGAACAGAAAAAGGCAAGGCACCTGCAGGCATCTGCATCACTTTTATTTAATGTTTTTAGTGAGTATGAGCCGGGGCATGTTTTGCTGCGTCAGGCTTACCAGGAAGTGCTGGATCAGCAAATGGAAGAGGTGAGATTGCGGGATATGCTTCATCGTATCCAGCAATCAAAGATCATTCTCACTTTCCCGGAACGATTAACTCCTTTCTGTTTCCCCATCAAAGTAGATAGCCTGCGTGAAGACCTTTCTTCTGAAAAACTGGAAGACAGGGTAAGAAAAATGCAGCTCCAACTCGAAAAGGAATAATTGCCTTTCGAGTTTTACATTTGCAGGCCTATGACCCAGCTCCTGTCGCATATTATAAATGATGAACATTTTATACTGAGTGCTGAAAGAGCTCTGTTTTGGGAAAACAAGCGCACACTGATTGTGGCAGATCTGCACGCTGGCAAAACGGGACATTTTCGGAGATCAGGCATCAATATTCCCCAATCTGTTTACAAGGACGATCTACATCGCCTGCTAGCTCAGGTACTTTTTTTCAAAGCTGAGAAACTGGTGATCGTTGGGGATCTTACGCATAGTATCGCCAATCGTGAACTTGACCTATTTCGTAAATGGCGAAAAGATTTTTCTGCGCTGGATGTTCACCTGGCCAAAGGAAACCACGATATCCTTGACAATGCCTGGTATGAAGAAGCTGATATTACAGTACACAATGACCCCCTGGTTATTGATAACTTTGCTTTCATTCATGATATAACAGACTCGGAAGAAATGTTGGAAGGATCACAGTTCATATTTTCAGGCCATGTTCATCCTATTATCTGTATAAGAGGCAAGGGAAGGCAGTCTTTGGCATTCCCCTGTTTCTATTTCAACAGCCGGTATTGCATATTACCTGCTTTCAGTCGGTTTACAGGAGGTTATAAAATTGACCCGGAAAAAGGCGATAAGGTATTTGCAATCGCTGAGCGCGAGATCATACCCCTTCACAAAAGCTAATAATTACTTTCGTCTTAGCTGGTTATAATCGAGGAAGTATATAAACCGGATGGTCACTTCATTCCCATGTCTCAGCCCAATGGTTTGATTCAGGTTGGAAAAATAATACTTGTAGCGGTTACCATCAATTGTTTCATCCTCACCCAGCCAGTTTTTGTAGCCAATGATCAACCGGCTTCCATACCGGAAGTCCCAGGTAAAGAATGCATCTGTATTAAAGTAGTTTACATTGTCTATTGAATTGGTCAGATAGTTGGGGGGATCTACCGGGAGCCCTTTATCATCAACATAGGCAATCCGTTTAATAGGTACATGACTCCAGTAATGCCGCAATCGCATGGTTAGATTGATACGTGGAGTGAAATTATATATGCCTGAAAGAATTGAAGTCACATCTTTGAAATCCACAAAGGCCATTCTTGGTTGCCCCAAAGCATCACGGCCAGCAGAAATAATATAATCATTTTCAGTCTCGTACCGGTGAGAAAGCTCCAGTGAGAATTTATTGCTAAAACGATAGCGAACGCCCCCTTCAGCGATGTAATAATCTTTCTCATGATTTTTGAAAAAATCAGCAACCAGCAGGTTGTAATTAAAATATAATCTCTTCCGGCTATCAGTACTACCATAAAGACCTAAAGCCCCGTATTGAGGACGGCGTGCATATTTATCATAGGGACGGCCCAATACAAAATAATCATGCTGATCAGGGTAGTAATTGGCTGTAAGGCTCACGTCCCAGAAATTCTTGAATAACCAGGTACCGGTCAGTTGCGCAACAAATTGATTGAATGCATCAGGTTTATATAAGCGCGAGTATTGAAGATTCAGACTGTAGGTATAGGTCAGGAAATTACGCGTTGGAGTGAATTGGTTATAGCTGAAATATGCGGAATTCACATTTTGGTTAGCTGTTTGCAAAAATCCGAGGTCAGTAGGATCATAGTTCTGGGAGCGCAGGATATTCTGTAAATACCATTGGATCCTGCCACTGACCTTTCCAAATCTTAACTGGGTATTATATCCATCATAGGAATTAGCGATGAATACCTTGCTATAGTGACCGTACCCACGGAGGTTATACCGGTTCTTCTTATCGTAAAAGCTAAAATCAAGTCCGGTTACATTGGCATCACGCTGTATTCCCCGACGCAGCACATTTGTATTGGTAAACGTGATATAGGAACGTCCCTGTAATGCCTGATCAAGCACTACAATATTATAATTCGCA
>CAMLGP010000464.1 GCA_946479535.1 uncultured Bacteroidota bacterium | reverse complement strand
GAATCTCCTTTGAATGACCCAACTGACTGGTACACCTGTACAAACACTTCTTGAGCTATATCTTCCGCATCCTCAGCGTTTTGTACAATACCCAGCGCCGTGTTGAATACCATATCCTGCCAGGTCTCAACAATCCTCTTAAAAGCAGCTTCATCGCCCTGCTTCAACCTTTCGACCAAAGTTCTTTCATCCAATCTCCGGGAATTTTGCTTAGGACGATATTACAGAAATTTTCTTTCGAAATGGCTCTCCGCTAACAATTGAAGTTTTAGTTATTAGAAATTGCCGCCTCCCCTAAAGTTTCCTCCGCCCTGGAAATTGCCACGTTGCTGAGTTCTGGCAGGAGTTCCAAAGTTTTTCAGGCTATACGTGAAGGTTAACATGAAATATTGCTGCAGTACATTACTTCGGGTATCGGTTATAAATCCAGGCTGACTAACATCACGGGAAATGGCCTGATTCTGTTTCAGCAGGTCAAAAACAGACAATTTCAATTCAGCCTGCTTTTTGGCCAGGAATTTTTTACCAATGGCAGCATTCCATAACCAGAAGCTTGTATTTAAACCAGCACTAAGACCACTATAGGTTTGATTATTCACATCATTCTGTATAAACCATCCCTTTTTGGATAACATGTTTAGCTGAAGGCCTGCAACCTGACTAACGTATTTATTGTCCTGGGATTTATCAATAGAGTTCTTCGCATTGCTGAAATACGCGTTGTAGGATATATTGAAATCGATGTATTCATTTACATTGCTTGCTATAACAACTCCCGTATTAAAAGTATAATTATCCGTTGTGCTTTTGACATTCTCAATAAGTGCTGGTAACTGGCTATAGGAGAATCCTGTACTCAGGTTCAGGTTTGATTTGATGAATTTTACCGGCTGGCTGAATGTAAAGAAGGAACGTAAACTCTTATAACCATTCAGATTTACAGGTTTTGTGAGCTGGCCTCCTTTTGGCAAAATATTATCCTTCTGTATTACAGAATCTTTTGAAGCAACATAGATTGCATTGGAAATGTAATCCTGTTGTGTCTGTAAAAAGATATTGGCAAAAATGCTCTGCCCTTTCTGCGTATTTGTGAATGTATATCTTCCAGTGAGGAAATGGGTATGAGATTGTTTCAATTCCGGATTACCGATAGATTGGCTCAGTCTATTCGTATTATTCAATACGTCCTGCAATTGAGTTACACTTGGAAACTGGGTATTGGCACGGTAAAAAATATTAAAGCTGCTGCGCGGTGAAATTCGCTTGCGCCACATCAGGTTGGGCAACACATTGGTGAATGTCTGATCCACTGAAGAAATATCAGGGAAAGTCCTGTCACTTTCCAGTCTTGAATGTTGCAGGTTCACTCCAACAGAGAACTGGTTATCCCTGGTATTGCCCAGGCGATAAGTGATACCTCCATTTTGTGTAGTGGTTGTATTATCAAACTTATTGGAAAGCGAGGTTATAAATTCAGTATACCCTTTAGTGGCCGGATCAAAAAAGAATGATTCCTGATCTGCAGAGTTTTTTGAATAAGAGGGGCTGTAGCTGAACTGTAGCTGGCTTTTCTGGCTCAATGGTTCTGTATAGGAAACATTTGCTGAAAGATTATATCCATTGGTTGGGTTATCAGAAAACTGATCCTGTATGGAATCTTTTGGTGGAAATCCAGGTGTCCAGGTACGAAGATTAGAATAGGAAAAGGTTTCACCGTCATTTTTATTAACGGTAGTATTTAAGTTTACCGAGAATGTTCTTCCTCTTTTTGCAAAGGAGTGACGGAAGAGAATATTATTACGGAGATTATAACCATTCCTTTTTGCGTCCCTATCGCTTTCCAGAGTACTTACTGTATCGCTAACTCCTGTGTGAGCATAGGTAAACGACTGAGACTCGGAATGGTTATCTTGGAAATTAAGGCTCGGATTTATGATAATGGAATTACTTGAATCAAGGCGCCATTCCAGACGCATATTAAACCGGTGATTATAATTATTGCTTCTGTCAATGCTATTCTGATCCTGAATATAATTTAAACCAAGGTTTTGCTGGCTGGTGAAGTTTTGGTTTAAGTTATTACTGTTATTGAAAAAATAGCTGGCCTGCAGATCCAGGTTCTTACCCCATTTATCTGAAAAGTTTACACCGATTGCATTTGTTTTATTAATCCCCGATTGCTGTCCCACTGAGAAACTCTCACCACCACCAAATCCACCAAATCCGCCCGCGCCGCCACCGCCGCCTCCACGATTACCACCACCACCGCCACCGCCACGGTTACCACCGCCACCGCCGCCAAAATTTCCTCCACCAAACCGGTTACCACCACCGCTACTTGTTACACCCAGCAGATCCTGAGAAGCAAAATTCTGCTGGTTGATGTTATTGAAATTTCCTACAAAGGATAATCTTCTATTTTGCTTGAAGAAGCTCACATTACCTCCTGCAGAATACCTGTCATCCGTTCCATAGCCTGCATAAATACGTCCAAATTGCCCGTTTCTTAATCCCGCTTTTGTAACAACATTGATCGCTTTTTGTGAATTACCATCATCAAATCCTGTAAATGCGGCCTGGTCACTTAACTTGTCAAAAACCTGAATTTTATCGACGATATCAGAAGGAAGATTACGTAATGCAGCTGTGGCATCGTCACCAAAGAACTCTCTTCCATCAATTGTTACCTTCTTCACTGTTTCACCCTGTGCAGTCACTGTTCCATCTTTATCTACAGTAATACCCGGCATTTTTTTAATAAGGTCCTCTGTGGTAGCATCAGGATTTACTTTAAACTGGCTGGCATTGAACTGTGTAGTGTCTCCTTTTTGCTGAACAGGAGGGACTTTGGAAACTACGGTAACATCAGTCAGTGATTTGGTTGATTTGGGAATGAATAGAGTTCCAAGATCTATTACTGGTGTGCTATCATTGGTTGCTACAATCTGTTTGTATTCTTCATATCCAACATAACCTACTTTAACAAAAAAAGAATCAACAGGAAGATTTTGAAATACAAACCTTCCTGAACTGTCTGCAAGACCTCTCCTTGATTGTGTAGAATCCTTCAGGGAAACCAGCGTTAAAGTTGCGCCTGCAAGTGGTTTGCTATCAACAAGATCCACCAACTTACCTTTAATGCTTTGAGACTGAACAGCTATAAGGCCATTTAAAAGCGTCAAAACCACAAGTATAATTTTCTTCATAATAAACTTCTTACCGGTATGAGACGCTTAATTGCACGTCAACTTTCGTACAGGGAGATTTTATTCTTCGTTTACCAGGAAGACCTACTGATAATCAGAGCGTGGCCCGATATTTTCATTTGAAATAACTCAAGTATCTTAGCGCCTCTTAAACAAAGACTATTTATGGAGTACAGTAAGCTCGTTGCCGTTACCGGAATGCCCGGCTTGTATGAATTGATTAATACTAAAAATGACGGCGCTATCGTTCGTTCCCTGGAAGACCAGAGTACAAAATTTGCCTCATCCCGCATCCACAATTTTTCTCACCTGGAAAGCATTGAAATCTATACTACCGGTGAAAATGTGAACATGGTAGAAATTTTTCAGGCAATGGAGAAAGGCGGAGGTACACTGCCGGATGGTAAGGACAATGCTGTACTGAA
>CAMLGP010000463.1 GCA_946479535.1 uncultured Bacteroidota bacterium | reverse complement strand
CTGAGCTAATTGCTTAGGGCTAATGACTCACGCCGTTCTCATGCGCATGCCCATTACCATTCCCTTTCCCTAAATAGTCCTGCAGGCTTTTTACATATTCTTCAAAGGCAATGGTTCCCAGCTGGGTTATATGGCAAATAGTCTGCGGATAATTATTCCTGAATTGCTTTATGATATTAATGTAGCCGGCATCTTTTAATTTCTGAATCTGCACACTTAGGTTGCCCGCTGTTGAATTGGTCCTTTCCTTTAGCAAAGTAAACTCCGCTTCCTTCCCACTGATCAGTATGGATATAATGGCCAACCTTAGTTGCGAATGTAATATGGGATCCAGGTCTTTAAACATGTCTTTGTCTTGCCCCGATTACTGACATTGAGCCAGCATATCTTCAGCCTGCTTCTGCCCCCATTTAGGATAGAGTGGCTTTACTTCTTCTGATTTAAATAAAGCAACTGCTTTTTCAAAAACAGGTTTTGCTTTTGCCTTGCCACCACCAAATGCTTCCGGTGTATTGAATATGCTCATGCCCTGTAAATAATAAAGACGTGGATTATTGGGGTTTACTGCCATTCCGCTGGTGAGGGCTTTTCCCGCTTCCTGTCCATAGGTCATGTAACGGCTCTGTGGATCAACCATCATCTGCTGGGTAGCAGCCATATTGCGGATCTCAAATATGTCCGAGGTTTTGGCAATGGCATCGGCCTTATCACACAGTGCTTTTATTTTAGTTGCATTATCATCCTTGTTCAGGTTCTGATCTCCCCAACCTGCTGTAGCAAGTGCAAGACCTGCATAATAATAAGGAAGCCATTGTGTTTTTTCAGCATCACCAATGCGTTCAAACGCAGCGGAGAGAGCCTGGTAATCAGCAGTTGTTTTTGAACTGTCAAACATTGCCAGGTTCTTTTTCATGGCAGCAAAGTATCTCTCATTTTGTGCAAAGCCAGAGATTGAGGCCAGCAATGCGATAACTGTTATCAGTTTTTTCATGTCGATTATTTTTGCGTTTAAGTTTATATGGTTGGTTAAAGGTTGTTGTTAATGGCATCCTGGGTCCTGTCAACTCCCCAGCTAAAGAAGGCGCCAATGAAATAAAAACGTGGGGCGGTATTGGTAATTGGCTGTTTATTCAATCCATTATAGGAATAATTATAGCCAAATACGGGTTCATAACCAAGCACATTGGTTACACTGGCCACCAGCACCCATGTCATTTTGGGATTGACTTTACCCAGGCTTGGTACATAATTCATACTGAAGCCAAGATTGTGGTACTGTTTTGTCTTGCCCTGATCAGCGATAGAATATTTATTGCCAGTGTTAGTATAAACAAAATTGTAATAAGGCCTTCCAGTTGCAAAGCTGTAAGTGAAGTTGAAGCCCGTCTTCATATTAACAAAGAACCGTTTCATAACCAGTGATACAGTATGCGGAGTGGCAAAATTGGGTCTTAACAATCCGGTATAATTGAGATAGTCTCTTTTGGTATCGAGATAGGAATAGCTGATCCAGTAATCGAGATTCCTAATAGTTTTTTTATCTCTCCAAAAGAACTCGATACCTTTCGCATAACCGGTACCGTTATTATTGTAGGTGCCATAACTGGAGTTCACAGGCACTGTCTTCACCAGGTCATCATATTTTTTATAATAAGCTTCAGCCCGGAATATCCTGTCGTTAGTGGTCTTTTGATAAGTAAGAATATAGTGAGTTGCTTTTGTGTAGTTAAGATCCTTTGTAAAGATCAGTTGCTGGTTCTCCGGTTTCTGATAAAAGATCCCATAGGCAGCAGAAACCTGGGCGCCTGCGCCAACCTTGTAAGCCAGGGAAACCCTGGGAGCAATATTGGACCTGTCAATGATACTAGAACGTTCAAAACGTCCACCAATCTTTGCTGCAAGGTCATTGGTAACATAAATATCTGTTTCGGCAAAAAGGGAATAGAAATGTTCTTTAAGGGTTGATTTCAGGTTATTGTAATTGCTGATATTATTGAAGTACATGTATTCTGATCCAAAACGTATTGCACTGATCCCAAATAATCTTTTTTCAAATACTGCTTTCACCTGTGAAAGATCCTGCCTGTTGTGAATGTTGAAGTTTTTACTGGCAGCCCAGGGTCTGTCTGGAAAGTATTGTTGCTTATTGTTCTGGTCCTGTAATTCCTGGTTAAGTTTATCTGTATTGGTGCTGTAGCCTGAACCGAGGTTCATCTTCCATCCATGTCCCAGATTTTCCCGCCAGCTGAGATTATTATACCAGTTGATATTATCAAGGCCAAATGCATCCTTCATATCAGCACTGTCAATATCAGGTCTTCTTATGCCAAGGTTACTAAAGGCAAACGTAGTATAGTATTTAACCATTCCACCCCTCTTTGTACGAAAGCGAAAATTAGCATCGCCATTATGGAACGCGGGCATTTTGAAATAATCAGGAGTCTGTTTTACGATATTAAAATAGGCTATCAGGTTCACATAGTTATAATTAACTCCCCATGATGATTTCTTGTTATCAGCCAGTTGCTGAAAACCTGCACCAAGGATGATGGGAGAAAGTGAAAGGTTAGCTGAAGAGCGTTCTGGAAAATCAATTGATTCCAATATCAATGCAGAAGAAAGCGCTTCACCATATAAAGCAGAATATCCACCCGTGCTAAATACAGTTCCTTTAAAAAGGAAAGGTGAAAAACGGCCGCGGCTGGCGATATCCGGTACACTCGTCATATATGGGTTGTTCACCAGGGTTCCATCAATGAACTGCTTGGTCTCATAACCGGCACCCCCTCTCACAAACAGGCCTTCCTGCTCCCCAACCTGTTGTGCACCGGGAAGGGTTTTTACAGCGGCGGTTATGTCGGCGTTTCCCCCACCTACGGTAGCAACGTCTATGGAGTTCAATACAGTGGCAGCCCGCTTGGTATCTCCGGCAGCAAAGGAGCCGGAAATGACTGTAACGGCCTTCAATTCGCTGATCTCTTCTTTTAGGGAAATATCCCGGGTGATGTTTTCTGACCCAATCACGATCTTCTCTTCATAGCCTTTATAACCCATATTACTGGCTACCAGCAGGTGCTCCCCTTTTTCTGTGGTAGTGAATTTGAAATTGCCGAGGGAGTCTACTAATCCTCCATCATAACTATCTTTAATTGAAACAGTTGCGCCGGGTAATGGTTTGCCTTTATTGTCCTTAAGCTTGCCGCTGATGGTGACCTGGGCCGAGGCTGAACCGGCTAAGACCAGGAGAAGGATAAGGGGAAAGGTGCTTTTCATAAAAGTCAAATTTGGTATTGATGGGAACCAAACCTAATCCAGTTTATAGGGCAAACCAAATGCATATCGGCCAATGGCGGAAATTTCCGGCCAAAAAACCTATTGGGCCCGTCTTAAATAGATTCCTGGCTTCCAATAAGAAATAATCCGGGCGTTTGGTTCTGCCTGGGTTGGGTATCCAATGGCTCCTCAATGTGTTCTGGAATCCTGTTCATTGTCTCCTCGGATTTCGAGGAGACAATGAACAGGCATCACATACTTAAGCGTGAGGCACAAAAGGTTAGGAGTGGTCCAGCTATGAATTCCGGGGAGAAAGCCCGTAACTGGTTAACAGCTATAGCATAAAAAAACCGTCCCGCCAT
>CAMLGP010000462.1 GCA_946479535.1 uncultured Bacteroidota bacterium | reverse complement strand
AGCCATCGGGATAGGAGTTCTTTTGGCTGCAGGTACTGATAGCCATCCGGATAGGATTTCTTTAGGTTGCAGGGGCTGATAGTCATCGGGATTATTTCTCTTCCTTGATCTTTTTCAGACAACGGCTTAATGCACTCCTCACTTCTGTGTTATCTATTTCCGACAGATTCTTTTGTATCTCCTTTTCATCTGCTAACTCATTGAATAATTGTTTGTTCATCTCTTCTTCACCTACCCATTCCGCAAGCTTTTGTTCCTCCACTTCCTCCAGGAAATGAAAAAAGTTTTTGGTGAAGAAAGGAACAATATTCTCCGCCTGGTCAATTTTCCCAATAGGATTGGGGTCGACAGGTGTCTTTTTCATACGCCTTGAATTTGTCATAGGAAGCAGCCTTTCAATGAAAGACCGTTCTATTATTAAGAACAAATATTGGCCGGGTAGACCAAGCGGCTATAAAAACTTTGTGTTAACTAGTATTAAAGAACGGAAATGATAGTGTGTTAACGGGTTGTATGGAATAGCCAAAGCAAAAATTAAACTTTTAAACTAACTGACCATTCCTGTTTACATATTGTAAGCCAATCAGCTGGTGATCTTCTAATGTGCTTTCTGATATATTCAATTCTTCCGAAGCTTCCTTCAGCGTTTTCCCTTGTATATATATAAGACTAAAAACCTGCTTGTAAAAAGGCGGTAACTCCCTGATGGCAGCGTATAATTTTCGAGTTACCTCAGCTCTTATCAGCGCCGGTAAATGACCATCCGCTTCCATCTCTATTGAAGGTGCTTCTCCTTGCCTGTTGATCCAGGCATAGGCCCCACCCGTAACCCTATTATAGAGTTCCTGCCGGATCTCTTTTTCCATTTTAAAGTTTCTACGTTTCTTCCATAATCGCACAAAACTTTCTTCTACAATATTCTCCGCTAATACTTTGTCTTTTAACAGCCGGAATGCATAGAAGAGTAAAGCCGGATAAAATGCTTCAAAATAATAAGTGAAGCCCTTTTCATCTCCATCCCGGAATAACTGGAGATAATCGTCCTTTTCTTTTGCTGTTTGCATACTTCTCAGGCTTTAATGCAGCTATGATTGTACGTAACCTCCCGATAGCTACCGGGACACTGCACAACCATAACCGTTTGTAATTAAATTTTTACCTAAATAGAAACGAAGTAACTTGATTGGAAAGTGGCATCCTAAATTAGTCGATTCATAGTAGTTGGGGCGATTTTTAAATCACAAATTTTGCACCAACTAGTTAACACGTGTCATACCTTTGCACTATGGATGTGGAAATACTCGCACGGTTCCAATTCGCTTTCACTATCGCATTCCATTATATTTATCCTCCTCTCAGCATTGGCCTTGGTTTAATTATCGTGATCATGGAAGGGCTGTACCTCCGGACAGGCAATAAGTTATTTGAAAAAATGACGAGGTTTTGGATCAAGATATTCGCACTTATTTTCGGTATTGGTACCGCTACCGGCATCATCATGGAATTTGAATTCGGCACTAACTGGGCAACTTATTCAAGGTACGTAGGAGATATTTTTGGCAGCGCACTGGCTGCAGAAGGCATCTTTGCATTCGCTTTGGAAAGCGGTTTCCTCGGTATATTATTATTCGGATGGAACCGGGTAGGGCCCCGCGTTCATTTTCTCTCCACCATTATGGTATTCCTGGGCTCTCTGTTCAGTGCCATCTGGATAGTAGTTGCCAATAGCTGGCAACAGACTCCTGCGGGTTATCACATTGTTGGAGAAGGCATGAATGCGCGTGCAGAGATCACGGATTTCTGGGCCATGGTATTCAATCCATCCAGCGTAGACCGTCTCATACTTGTGTGGCTCGGTTCCTTTCTTGCCGGCGCCTTCCTGGTATTGAGCGTAAACGCCTACTATATTATTAAGGGCAAATACCTTGCAATTGCCAAACCCGCTTTTAAGATTGCATTGACCGTTGCCATCATTGCTTCTCTTAGCCAGTTATTCTCCGGCAGTTCCAGCGCAGAAGGTGTAGCAAAAAATCAACCTGCGAAACTCGCTGCTATGGAAGGACATTTTGATACCAGTTCAGCTGCAAATATGTACCTGGCAGGATGGGTAAATAAAAAAGATCAGGTTACAACCGGGCTCAGCATTCCTGGTGGACTTTCCTTTCTCACGCATGGAAATTTTTCTGCACCCATTAAGGGTTTAAATGCATTTCCGGAAGAAGATCGCCCTTCACAACCCAATGCAGTATTTCAGTTTTATCATCTGATGATCGCGATAGGCAGTTTTCTAATCCTGCTTTCATTATATGCAGGCTGGTTATGGTGGCGTAAAAAGCTGTTTGATAAAAAATGGCTGCTATATGTTTTTATATGGGCTGTGCTCCTTCCACAGATTGCCAATCAATGTGGGTGGTTCACTGCGGAAATGGGAAGACAACCGTGGGTGGTTTATGGTCTCTTAAGAACTTCAGATGGCCTTTCGAAAAATGTAGTAGCAGGCCAGATCCTATTTTCACTGATCCTGTTTACCCTGGTTTACTCAACGTTGTTTGTGCTGTTTCTTTATTTATTGAATAAGAAAATTAAACATGGTCCGGAGGAAGGGGAAACGGTGAGTAAAGATGGTGAGCAACGGGTAGGGGCAAAATAGTGGTTCGTGAGGCGCCTGAATGAAGGCGCGTGAACCACGGCGGGCCGCCTTGGTTCGTGTCTCACGAACCAATAGTCAGATAAAATGGTATGTAACTAATAAAGACATGGGGCATTTTTTAGGAATAGATCATAATGTCTGGTGGTTCCTGGTCTTCGGAGCCGTCATTACCGGTTACGCCATCCTGGATGGTTTTGACCTGGGTGCAGGCGCTTTGCATTTATTCTTAAAAAAAGAACAGAGCAGGCGTATAGCATTAAACGCAATAGGACCCGTTTGGGACGGTAATGAAGTATGGCTGGTAATTGGTGGAGGTGCTTTATTTGCAGGATTCCCTGTTGCGTATGCGGCTATTTTTTCTGCTTTCTATGTACCCTTTTTTATTTTCCTTATCGGGCTGATCTGGCGAGGTGTGGCCATTGAATTCAGAAGCAAGGAACCCGGAAAGGTATGGCGGCTCTCCTGGGATTTCATTTACTCCTTTGCCTGTATTGTGATAGCACTTTCCCTGGGTTTAATGTTAGGGAATGTGGCTTTGGGTTTACCACTGAATGATCAAAAGGAATTTACCGGCACCTGGCTCAGTTTCTTCAACCTGTTCTCGATTATGGTAGCAGTGACCACTCTTGCCCTATTCATGATGCATGGCGCCATTTATCTTGCTATGAAAACCGAGAATCGTTTATACACCAAGCTTACCATACTGGCAAAGAATTTTACCATGTTCTTTGTATTTAGCTTTGTGATTACTACTGTCTATACACTATTATATATTCCACATCTTAGCGACAGGATCAAATCCAGTCCGCTATTCTTTATTTTCCCACTGATCATGATGCTTGCAATTGCGAACATTCCCCGGATGTTGAACAAGGGTAAATATCGCTATGCATTTATAAGTTCATCGGTAACAATTGCTTCCTTGCTGATTATGGTGGCAGTTGAAGTTTTTCCCAATCTGCTATTTGCTACAAATGATCCGGGGAA
>CAMLGP010000461.1 GCA_946479535.1 uncultured Bacteroidota bacterium | reverse complement strand
GTTACCGTTGTTGGTATTGGCTCCAACATAAGATCCTACTTCAGGATCATACCCGGTATAGTTGGTAAACGTATACAGATTCTGAACACCTACCGTAGCTCTTAAACCTTTTATAACTTTCTGCTTTCCGATCAGTGATGCCGGAACGTTATAACCTAAAGAGATGTTTTTGATACGTACAAATGATCCATCCTCTACCCACATGGTGCTGGTAGTATTATAGTTGTTATCATTGGCAACCTGTGAATTGGTAAAGCGCGGAACATTGGTAGTTGGATTTTCCAGTACCGGTTGACCCGCCTTCATTGTTACCCTTGCATAGTTCAATGCAGTTACCAGCAGGTTACGGCTGGTATAGATGGTTGAAGTTTTGGAATTCACTTTGGCGATCTGGTTATAAACATCCTGACCAAATGTGCCGGTTAGCAAGATACTCAGGTCAAATCCTTTATAGGAGAAAGTGTTGGTTAAACCACCAAACAGCTTTGGCCAGGGATTACCAATAAAGGTTTCATCGTTGAAATCAATTTTATTGTCGCCATTAAGGTCTTTGAATTTTACATCACCTACCCACACACCGGTAGTGGCATTGGCAGGTAATCTGTTACCATTATTATCAACTCGTACGGGACTGTTAGCTATATCATCCAGCGACTGGAACAATCCATCGGCTACGTAACCGCGGAATAACCAGGGGGCATGATTTACTGCAGAACGTTGCGTCCAGTTATCCAGCCACCATGAAATACGATCTACGAATGCTGCATCAGAATAGAAGCTTTCAATATTTGTTTTGAATGCAGAAAGGTTTAAACTCGTTTGCCAGGTCAACTGTTTATTATTGACATTAACTGTATTGATGGTAACTCCCCATCCTTTTGTTTGCAATTTTCCAATATTGGTATTCGGATTTCCAACAGCACCTATACCATTTGTACCCATAAACCAGGGCAATGGCTGTTCCATCAGGAGGTTGCTGACATTCTTTACATAATAATCAGCTTCAATAGATATCCGGTTCTTTAAGAGACCGATATTAAATCCCACATTATAGTTCTTTGTTTCTTCCCATTTGAGTTTGGGGTTGCCATAACGGCTGGGAAGGAACCCAACACCAAGATCAGAAGGATCGGCACGCAATGGAGAATAAATTCCACCACCACCCTGGTTACCGGTTGTACCTAATTCAAGTCTGAGTTTCAGTTCACTGATCAAAGGAACATTGAACCAGCTTTCCTGAGAAGCTCTCCAGGCGGCAGACAGGGAAGGGAAGGTTACCCATGTGTTCTCGGGTCCAAAATTGGAAGATCCATCCCTTCTGAAATTACCGGTTATGATATATCTATTACCATAGTTATAGTTGATACGACCCAGGTAAGACTCCATGCCCCAGTCACCAGAACCACCACCATTTGTACCGGGTGCAGCCCCAGCATTCAGATCATATACATTGTTGGTAAGGAATCCGGACCTGCGACCGCTAAGATTTTTCCATCTTGATGCCTGTGCCTCATGGCTTACCATCACGCTGAAATTATGCTTTCCAATAGTCTTGTCATATTGCGCCAGCTGATTAAATACCCAATATGCGCTGGTATTGGCGCCATCGTCCAACGTTGCAGAAGCGTTAACAGCCCAGCCAATCTGATAAGTGGGGTTAAAATATAATGAGTTCTGGTAGTTGATATCAGTGTTGAAAGAAGCTCTTAACAATAAACCTTTGATGGGAGTAAGGTTTAAATTCAGTCCGCCCTGAAAATTCCTTCTTTTGTTTTTATTCGTTCTCAGGTTGGCAATCGCAACCGGATTAACGGGTGCAAACTGATTGGCTCCGTTAATGATATCACCACCACCCCAGTCTCCATTCAGATTCTTAATTGGGACTTGTGGTGTTATTTGCAATGCATCAGAGATAACGCTTTCTGAACTGGTAGTCAGTTTTTCATCTGTCTGATTGAAGTTCAGATTTGCACCAATTGATACCCACTCTCTTGGCTTATTATCAAGGTTCAGGCGGAATCCGTACCTCTTAAACCCTGAGCCAAGTGCAACACCTTCCTGGTTCAGGTATTCACCTGATAAATAATAAGTAGTTGTGCCGCTACCACCGCTCATGCTTAACTGATGTTTCTGCATGGCGGCATTATTGAATAATTCACCCTGCCAGTCTGTTCCGGGTCCTAATAAGGAAGGATCCAGGAATTCTACTGGTGTGTTACCTCCTGCCAGATCATGATACTCTTTAACGATCTGCGCATATTGTGGCAGGTTCATTACATCCAGGTGTTTGGGAGGAGTCTGAATATTATACTGAAATCCATAATTCAATGTTGATTGGCCGGCTTTACCTCGTTTAGTGGTTATCAGCAATACGCCATTGGTAGCACGGGAACCATAGATGGCAGTTGCAGAAGGCCCTTGTAACACCTGGATATCTTCAATATCTGCCGGATTAAGACCCGCCAGAGGATTGGAGGAATTGGTTGCAGTATTCGACTGCTGCATCTGAATACCATCTACTACGTACAATGGCTCGGTAGTGCCATTAATAGAGCTGATACCCCGAATGAACACAGACATACCTCCGCCAGGTTGTCCAGAATTCTGCGTTACATAAACTCCTGCCGCCCGGCCCTGAATAGCCTGCTCAATTGTTGTATTGATCGTTTTTTCGATATCCTTTGCTGATACTGTTGTCTGGGCGCTGGTCAGGTTGGCTCGCCGGGTGCTACCATATCCGATCACCACCACATCAGCCAGTTTGGTATCAGTAATTTCCAGTTTGCCAGAAACTGTGGTCTGTCCATTAATAGCGATGTCAGTTGGTTTAGCCCCTACGTATGAAACCACAAGCCTTGTTACACTGGGGCCTACCGAGATCCGGAAAAAGCCATTTACATCAGTACTGGTTGCAGTACTTCCGCCTTTTACACTTACCGTTGCGTCCTGCAATGGTTTTCCCGTCTGATCTGTGATTACACCTGTGATGGCCCGGTTCTGGGCATAGGTAGCTGAAGTAGCCAGGAAGACCGCAAGGAATAATACCGCGATCACCCTCGTGAGTCGGAAATATCTCATATAGCAATTATGTTTGTTCAAATTTACTTTTATAGCAACACGCAGAACTAGTAGTATTTTATCCCATCCTGATGCTTTATTTCCAAAATGTTCAAATTTTTAAGGATATACCCCCAGAAAATGGGGCTAGAGCGTGCTAATTAAACAGGTAGGTTTAGAATAGCGACTAATACTATTTTATCCTAATTTTAGACCCCTAAGACCTACAATGCAAAACAACATATTGAGGGAGATTACTCCGCTAACCCAAAGCGATTGCTTTACTATTTTCTCGCGTGTTAAATCAGAATTTGATTTTCCAATGCATTGCCATGAGGAGCTGGAACTGAACTTCATCATGAATGCAAAAGGGGCCAAAAGAGTGGTAGGTGATCATATAGATGAGATCGATGACCTGGAGCTGGTACTGGTAGGGTCAAACTTGCCTCATGTTTGGCAAACGCATAAATGCAAGAGCAAGGAGATAAGAGAGATCACTATTCAATTTCACAAAGATCTTTTTGATGATAAATTCTTACGGAGGAACCAGCTGAGTTTTATCCGGAATATGCTGGAGAAA
>CAMLGP010000460.1 GCA_946479535.1 uncultured Bacteroidota bacterium | reverse complement strand
ATCCCAATATCACACCAGCATTTGTTTTTGGAACCGCTCTTGCAATCTGTAATGGAGATACGCCACCAGCTTTACCACCCACATCACAAAATGGTATCACAGGTACCTGGAGCCCATCCACTGTTAGCAATACAACATCAGGCGCCTATACATTTACGCCGGATGCCGGACAGTGTGCTGTTCCAACCTCAGTGAATGTTACAGTAAATCCAATACAGACACCTGCATTCAGTTTTGGTTCAAGCACTACAATATGTGCAGGAAGTGTTGCGCCAATATTGCCCGCTAATTCAACAAATGGAGTAACGGGTGTGTGGGTGCCTTCAGTGGTAGATAATCAGAATACAGGCACCTATGTATTTCAACCCGCTTCCGGACAGTGTGCAGTGCCTGTGAGCTTTACAGTAAACGTTAGTCCCAATATTACCCCCACCTTCTCATGGGGTGGTTCCATCACCATTTGTGCTGGCGGATCAGTGCCTGTTCTTGTAAACAATTCAGTGATCGGAATTACCGGTAGCTGGAGCCCTGCTGTCATCGATAATAATAATTCAGGCAGCTATACATTTACTCCTGATCCCGGACAATGTGCCGTAGTGCTTACCATTTCAGTAACTGTTAATCCCAATATAACGCCAACATTTGCATTTGGAACTTCCATTTCCATCTGTGACGGTGCTACAGCACCTGTACTGCCTGCAAACTCTACCAATGGAATTGCGGGCACATGGAGTCCGTCTACAATCAGCAACACTACATCAGGTACCTATACATTTACACCTAACCCCGGATTATGTGCGGTGCCAACTTCATTGTCAGTAACAGTTAACCCGATCATTACACCAACATTCAGTTTCGGAACTACATTAACCATTTGTGCCGGCGCTGGTATACCATCATTGCCAACTGCCTCTATCAATGGGATCAATGGTACCTGGAGCCCTGCAACAGTAGATAATCAGAATTCAGGAACTTATACATTTACACCAACTGCTGGACAATGCGCAGTACCAACGAGCTTTTCAGTTACAGTCAATCCGAATATTACACCCACATTCACTTTTGGCACCACAATTACCATTTGTGATAATGGAACTGTACCTGCATTACCTAATAGTTCTACTAATGGCATTACCGGTACCTGGAGCCCTGCAACAGTGGATAATACTACATCAGGCACTTATACCTTTACTCCCGACGCAGGCCTGTGTGCAGTGAATGCAACATTTACCGTAACCGTTATACAAAACGTAACACCTACATTCAGCTTTGGTGGAAGTGTGACTATCTGTTCAGGAGCTACTGCACCATTATTGCCAGCAACTTCCACTAATGGAATTGCAGGAATCTGGAGTCCCGCAACGGTGGATAATACTACATCAGGTACCTATACATTTACGCCTGATCCTGGTCAATGTGTGATCCCTCCAACTGTTTCCCTGAATGTGACGATCACGCCAAATACAATACCAACATTCAGTTTTGGAAATAGCCTTGCCATCTGTGCTGGAGGAACGGTACCCACATTGCCAACCACATCAGACAATGGTGTTACAGGAACCTGGAATCCGGCAACAGTCAATAACCAGTCTAGTGGCACCTATCAATTCACTCCTGCCGCAGGAGTATGTGCGCTGCCGTTTAACTATACAGTTACTGTAAGTCCGATAGTGGTTCCGAGGTTTAATATTGGAACACTGATGTCTGTCTGTATTGGAACAGTGCCACCAACATTATTACCTACATCCACAAATGGGATAACAGGAACGTGGAGTCCGGCAGTAATTGATCCTGCCGTTACCGGCACCTATACATTTACGCCGGCAGCAGGTCAGTGTGCCAGTCCAACAGCGTTCATCTATGAAGTGAATGCAGTGCCTACCGTCAGCAGCCATACAGATACTACTGTTAAGGCAGGTGATATTGTTTCCGCATTCAACTTTACAGCAACACCAGGATCAGTTGTGAGATGGACCAATAATAACGCTACCATAGGTCTTGCCGCATCAGGTACAGGAATTGTTCCATCCTTTACGGCCATCAATGAAAATACATTCCCTGTATTCGGTACGGTTACACTTACACCTGCAAATAATGGCTGTCTGGGAACTACACAAACCTATAAGATAACAGTATTGCCTTTGAGCAAAGACCTGTATGTACCCAATGTCTTCTCACCCAATAATGATGGAAAGAACGACATATTTTATGTGTACGGTAACTATATCTCAAAAATTGAACTGCAGATATTCAACCAGTGGGGTCAGCATATAACTACTATCACCGATAAGAATCAGGGCTGGGATGGTAAATTCAAAGGAAACCCTCAACCGGTTGGTGTTTACGTGTACGTATTGAAGGTGGAAATGCAAGATAAACGAGAGATCAATATGAAAGGATCAATAACCCTGGTGAGATAAACTGGCTAAAACAAATTATTATACCAATGTCCTGTAGAAAATGAAAAACTCTTTCTTAATACGATCCTGCTGGCTTTGCCTGTTGCTGGTAACGATGTTGCGTTCGGTGGCCCAGACGGATCCTCATTTCACTCAAAACTATACCTTCCCGATGTATATCAATCCGGCATTGACGGGAAGCAGTGATGGACAATACAGGGCCTCTGCCATTTACCGCACACAATGGGGTAGTATCAGCAATCCTTATCGTACCATGGGTATTTCTTTTGATACCCGCACCAATAAGAATATTGCCCTTGGTGTAAACTTATTGAACCAGGCAGCAGGAGATGGGGGATTCAATTATCTCAACGCATACGCATCGGTAGCTTATACCGGAATGAAACTGGGAAAGGACGGTAACCAGCGTATTGTACTGGCATTACAGGGCGGTATAATCAACCGCAGGGTGGACCAGAGCAAATTCAAATGGGGTGAACAATGGAATCCGATCACAGGATATAATGGCGCGAACCCTGTAACAGAAACATTCAATGCCACTTCCTCAACTACTTTGGATGTAGGTGCAGGCGCATTATATTTTGACGCCACACCTGACAAGAAGGCAAATGCATTTGGAGGTTTCTCTGCTTTTCATATCAACAAACCTAAAGATCCGATCATCTCTTCACAGAGCCCTGTTCTCAATACCATTCCGCTGCGTTATGTGTTGCATGGCGGAGTCAGCTATAATCTGTTCGACAGGACCCATATTATTCCTCACGCATTGTATATGCGCCAGGATAAGGCCAGTGAGACCATGCTGGGTATCTATGCGCAGTATACAGTAAATGAAGAAACTGATATCATGATCGGTGGATATTACCGGTTGAAAGATGCGGCCGCTCCATTTGTTGGTGTTGATTACAAAAATTTCATTGTAGGATTGAGCTATGATGCCAATGCTTCCAGGCTGGGATCATTAACAAGGAATGTGAACAGCTTTGAGCTAAGCTTTACTTTTATAAAACGCAACAGCCCGAGAAGTGTAACTGATTTCATCCGTTGCTCAAGATTATAACGGGAATTACAAAGCCAGAAAATATCTTATGAATAGCCTTATATCAAAAAAAGCCACCCATCTCCGTCAGCTGTTTTTACTGCTGGCAGGATGTACAGGCTTTTTACTTTCCTCAGCCCAAAAAGCGAAAGGGCCTTTGCAACTGGCAGAACAATATTAT
>CAMLGP010000459.1 GCA_946479535.1 uncultured Bacteroidota bacterium | reverse complement strand
GCAGTAGTCGGCGGCAAATGGGTCCTACAGCTGTACGCAGTGGCTCTTACCTTGGGAACAAAATAGGAGCTGGTACAATGGAAGAGCGTTCTTTCCATTACTGCAGGAGAGAGATCGGCAGCAGCTCCGGCGTTTTGATAGAAGGTAGCCTCATAGGCAAGTATCTTAAGGTCTCTGCTCAGGCCAATTTTAAAATCTGCTGAATAGGGATGTCGCTTGCCAGTCATCCGCATATCTTCCATGCGATGAAGCGAGTATTTAACCGGTTTCTTTAAATGAAACGTAGCCAGCGCACACATGATACCCCAGGTTGTTGCCTGATCTTCTTTACCTCCAAATCCACCACCCAAACGGGTTGTATCAACTTCCAGCTGGTGCATATGAAGACCTAATACACGGGCAGCTGTTCTTTGAACAGCAGTCGGCCCCTGTGTGGAAGAATAAATACGAATGCCACCATTCTCCAGCGGAATGGCATACGCGCCCTGGGTTTCAATATATAAATGTTCCTGTCCGTTTGTTTCAGATCGGCCTTCCAAAATTATTTCACAGGATGCCCAGGCATTACCGGTATTTCCCAGGTTAAATGTTCGTGGAGGTATGATCAATTCTCCTTTATCCTTTGCCTCTCGAGGATCAGTTATTACGGGCAGTGGTTCAATTTCTATTTTGATCTTCTTCAGGGCAGCCCTGGCAGATTCTTCAGACGTTGCAACTACCAATGCAATTGGCATCCCGCAAAAATGGACATGGTCATGAGCAAGCAACTCTTCATCGGGAACTATTCCGCCAATCTGGTTAATACCAGGAATATCTTTAGCAGTGAAAATGCGCACCACTTCTTTCATATTCATCGCTTCATCCAGATCCAGCCGCTTTATTTTTCCATGCGCAATGGGAGAATCAAATACAGCAGCAAACAGCGTTCCGTTCACCAAAGGAATATCATCCAGGTAAACAGATTCACCTCTTACATGAGTATAGGAATCTATATTGGGAGTAGATTCCGGATTAAGATTGCCATATTTTTTTGGATCACTCATTTAGATAATCTACGCAGATAGCACCAGTTTAGTTAGTTCCAGTTTAGGAAACAATGTTATAAAATGAGCCCTGATCAATTGGCCTAGCAATAATCGTTTGTATTCAGCAGTACCTCTGGCATCACTGATAGGTGAGATTTCAGTTTGAATTACTTCAATTAAATCATTGATCAATTCTTCCGATACGGTTTTACCAGCCAGAAATCCGGATGCTTTTTCCAGGTAAAGCGGAATGGGACCAACACCACCTGCAGAAATCCCGGCTTTTTCAATTATATCTCCAATTACCGTTAGATGAATTGCGGAATTTACACTCGCAATATCCAGGTGTGTTCTCTTGCTCACTTTTTCGAAATGAAAAAGATCGTTATTACCGGGTAAATCAAATTCAATTTGGGAAACAAATTCATCGGGTTGCTTATCCAACAGTTTATAACCTCTGTATAATTTCCTTAGAGGAATAGTTCTGCTGCCTTTCTCAGAATTTCCCTGAGATATAAAGGTGAGTTTGGCATCCAGAGCCAAAAAGAATATGGTGAAATCGCCAATAGGTGAAGCATTTATGAAATTACCAGCAATGGTAGCCATGTTTCTGATGGGTGTTGAAGACACCAGTTTGGCAAAACGTTGAAATGCGGGAAATGATTCATTGATAACTGCTGATTCCTTAAGGCCAGTTACGGTAACTGAAGGACCAAGAATACATTTATTTCCCCTCTTAGTGATGCCGTTCAATTCTGGTTTATCAAATAGAAATCGAATGGAAGCGAGAGAGATTTCATCATGTTTTTGAACATAAAGATCTGTACCGCCACCCAGAAAATAAGCTGGATCAGGAGAAACCGGAATCGGAGAACCATTGCTATTGTGCAATTCAAATAATCGTTGTTTGATGGACCCAAAATAGGCGGGAAGGATATTTTGATCAGCCGCGAACTGAGCGGGATCCTCTTTTTTTCTTTCTTTAAGCAGTTCTTTAACTTTTAAGGCTGCTCTTTCAATTGATTTATATCCAGTGCATCTGCAAATATTCCCGTCGATAGCTGCAATTGCATTTTGCGTGGTTGCTGCTTTTCCAGACAGGCAAAAACCAGTCATGGACATTATAAATCCTGGGGTGCAAAAGCCGCACTGGGTGCCACCTGATGAAGTCATGGCCTGCTGAACCGGGTTTAGCTCTTTTGGCAGGTTAATTCCTTCTATAGTTACAATATGTTTACCAGCAGCGTTGGCCAAAGGCATCAGGCAGCTGGTCATGGATTGATACTGTAAATGATTATCTTTCAACTCTCCCACCAGTACGGTACAGGCGCCGCAATCACCCTCCCTGCACCCGATTTTGGTGCCCACCAGGTGCTGGTTATACCGGATAAAATCCAGCAAAACCATACCCGGAGCCTGCGCAGATTCTACTATTTTTTCATTTAGGATAAAGCGTATCAAATTGTATTTTTATAGTTCTTTAAAGTTAGTATAAATGGCGCAATACAGCGCCTGCCAGTATGCATAAACACCCTTTAACCGCACCCCAATCACTGATCTTTTACAGACTGATCGCACTATGGGCTTTATCTGAAGCCATGTTGGGTGGAATTATTCATGGTTTACGTATTCCTGTTTCAGGTTTAATTGTTGGAAGCTGCGCAGTTATATGCATTTGTTTGATAGGATGGTATGTCCCCAAAAAAGGTTCTATTCTGAAGGCCACCGTGATAGTGGCGATCTTCAAAATGATGTTAAGCCCGCAGGCTCCACCGGCCGCGTATGCGGCTGTATTTTTTCAGGGACTGATGGGTGAATTTTTATTCTGGGACCGGCGCTTCTACCGCTTAAGCTGTTTCCTGCTGGCGATATTATCGCTGCTGGAATCAGGGTTTCAGCGGATACTTATGCTAACCATTATTTATGGGGAAGGTTTCTGGAAAGTATTGAATGAGTTCATAAATGGATTGACAAAACAAAAACAGGAAACCAATTATAGTTTATTACTGGGAAGTGGTTATGTGATATTGCATTTGATAGCAGGTTTCCTGGTTGGCTGGTGGTCGTCACTCTTGCCAGCCAAGATCTCCAAATGGCGTATGGAAGGCGATAATGGTATCATATTATATTCCAGCCCTCCCGTTGATATTCCTGCTGAAGGTAAAAAACGTAGCAAGTTTGAAAAGGGGGTATTTATAATGTGGATCCTGCTGATCCTGTTATATGTTCAATCCTATTACAAGATCGGAACTCCATTATTGCCTCCTCATGTTTCTTTGAATATCCTGGTAAGATCAATGATCATAGTACTTACCTGGTATTTTGTAGCCAGCCCTTTAATCAAGCAATTCCTGCACTGGTGGCTGCGCAGGAAAAAAACAAAAGCTCAGCCAGATATTCAAAAGGTACTGGAACTTTTACCGGCTACCCAACAGCTGGCCGCCAAGAGTTGGAAATTGTCTGGTAAACATTATCAGCAAAAAAAGGGGATAGCCCGACTAATCGCAACTGGAAAAACAATTTTAGTCAATGCTTTGAATGATGAAATGACCAGGCAGGTGGTTATTCTAAATGGCTCTATTCAGATCGGAAAAACAACATCATTAGTAATTTGGT
>CAMLGP010000458.1 GCA_946479535.1 uncultured Bacteroidota bacterium | reverse complement strand
AGGTAGGTATCGAAAATGATCCCCACATAATCATTTACTCCAATTTCGTCTCTTCCTACCAGTTCTGTAGAAACGCTGTCCTTTGTTTTTTCGTGGCAATATCCCCCGATATAAATAGAGGTGTTATCATACAGCAAATAGATCTCGGTTCGAGAAATGGAATCTTCAATAGCCCCGAAATTGGGTCTCCATTCAACAAACTGGGTGGCAGGAATGGCTTCCTTCCACGCAGCTTCTTCCAAATGACCATCTATTTTAAAACTGGCTGTTGTTCTTTTGGCGGGCAGGTTTTTAGGAACTGGTTGCTGGGAAAAAGCATAACAGGAACAAACAAGTAACAAAAAAAGAAGAATCTTCCTCTTCATACAATTGGGTTGGTTTCGGAGTGTGAACGATCAATAATACGAAGATATACGTATGGCAAACCAATTTGTTACCGCCCGTCAAAACATTTTCTATTTTTCAAATATTTAACACGCGAGGATTATACTGAGTGGATCACCTTATTTCTTCAAAAAATCTTCGTAGGTGAATTGCTGCATTACCTTTCCTGCCTCTATTTCCCTTGCACCTGCATGGCCTTCTTTTTGAATGGGTAATTTTCCTACGTTATCAAATACCAGGCGTCCGGTAGTATCTACAAATCCAAATCCGTTATTAAAGGTAAAGAAGGCCCATTCATTTGTAGCGTCATCAAGTATATTCTTGCTGAAAGGAAATGGATGCTCCACGAAATGCGCCTGGCTGATCAGGGTAGATGCGATATCCAGTTGAGAACATATATTATTTACGGCAACTCCTGTCTGTTGCAAAGCCCCACCGAGCCAGAGCATTGGTATTCTGAAATCATCTGCAGGATGACCTGTATCCGGTAACCGGTGACCATGATCTCCCGTAATGATAACAATAGTATGCTTCCACCAGGGTTGCTGACTGCACTTCGTAATAAAATCGCCAATCACCTGGTCTGTATAATGCAGAGAGTTCATGAACTGCATGCTTAACTCCTTTCCTTTGAAAACCGGAGGAACCGGAGTTTCAAATGGTTCATGACTGCTTAAGGTAAGCCAGGTGGCAAAAAAGGGTTTATTCAATTTGTTGAGCTCATCCACTACCCTGTTCATTACAACACCATCATGAGCTCCCCATTTTGAATTCATATCCTTTGAGGAAAAATTGTTCCTGGCAATGATGGGATCAAAAGAGCCGTGGTACAGGTAAGATTTAATATTTGCAAATTCTGGTTCACCTCCATAAAAGAAAGGTGCTACATAACCCTTTTCTTTAAATAGCTGTGAGAGCACCTTCAGCTTTCCGGATTTACCAGGCGAGTGGATGATGGTAGTATTAGGCATCGCCGGATAGCCACTTAATATTCCTGGCAAACCTTTATTAGTTCTGTCACCTGTTGCATAAACATTGCTGAAATAAATACCCTGTGCTTTTAACTTATTGAATTGCGGTGTCACCTGCTGACTGTCTATCGCTATATGTGTTGCTTTTTCCGTAAAGCTTTCCCAAACCACTACAATTACATTCGTTGGAGTATCTGTGGGGAAATTTACCAGCTGGGTAATAGATCCTCCCGACCTGTATAAACTGTCAACAATCTTTTTCTGATAATCTGCAGCATAATACTGGTAAGGATTTTTCCCGGATATTCCTTTGCTGAACAGGCTATGTAAGAAATTCCAGGATGCATTGATGGCACTGTGATTGGCGTAGTTATTCGTTGAAAAATAAACGCTGCTCTGATTTAGTGGCGCCAGCTGAAACCCTCCGCGGATGGGAATGATCAGTATTGCCATAAATGCGAGCAATGCAACAGCAGTTATGATCTTCATCCGCACCTGGGGAATGAAGAATATTTTTTTAAGTAAAAAACGGAAAGCAAACCATACCAGGGTAAAGGCCAGTGCAAATCCAAGGAAAATGAATACGAGAGGCAGATGGCTTACTGATGCCAGTGCTTCACGGGGTGAAGAAAGGAACATTAATGGAGTTGCGTCTATCCTGAAGCCCCATGCGTCATATACTTCAAGGTCACAGATGGAAACCAGTAATACAAAGAATAAAATGATGCCGGTATATATCTTATAGATCAAAGGTCTTCTGAAGAAAGGAATTATTAATGCGAGCAATACAAATAATACAACAGGTAGCAGAATATAGGCCGACATGGACAGGTCCATTCTCAGGCCATACCAGAAGGTTGCGGCAACCGTTGAAAAGGGAAGTTCTTTTGTTTTGGAAGAATGGTAGATCAGGAAGAGTATCCGGAGGCAGTCAAAAAACAAAACCCAGGAAAGGAAGTACAGGAGGAGGAATTTGAATTTTGCGGCCATGGCAAACGTTTTTTTGCAGGAAATTCAATTATAAACAGAAATGGCCCACCAAAGATGGGCCATTCTTTATTCCTGAAGTATCATTAACTTATTTTTTCTACCTGCATGTAATTCAGTTCCACAGGAGTTGACCGGCCAAAGATCTTCACGGTTACTTTCAGTTTTTTCTTTTCATCATTTACTTCTTCAATTACACCGTTGAAATCGTTGAATGGGCCTTCAATGATCTTGATGGTTTCGCCAACAATGAATGGCTCAATCATGTTCACGCCCCCAGACTCGGCCATTTCATCCATTTTACCCAGCATCTTGTTCACCTCTGCCTTACGAAGGGCAATGGGGTTTTCCTTACCCAGGAAATGAATTACGCTATTGGTATTCTTGATAGTATCGCGCAGATCATCACTCAGCTTTCCATCAATCACTTCAATCATTACATAGCCAGGATAGTAGTTACGTTCGCGCATTACTTTCTTCCCGTTCTGCACTTTATAAACTTTTTCAACAGGCAGGAATACCTGCTTAACCACTTCACTCCATCCGCCGCGGGAAATTTCCTTATCAAGGTATTCTTTTACCTTTCTTTCTTTACCGCTAACCACGCGGAGGACAAACCACTTGGTTTCCTGTTGTTTGCTTTCCGTATTGGGAGTAGTTGCTTCCATTATTATTGCTTGAAAAGTATGTTGTAAAGGAACTTCAGTACGCCGCCAGCAGCAAAGTCGAAGAGAGATACAATAGCTGTGATCACCAGTGTAGCAGCCAAAACGATCATGGTTGACTGTTGCAGTTGTGAAAAGTTAGGCCAGCTTACTTTCTCTGTTAACTCTTTGTATGAATCCCTGAAATAAGTCGAGATCTTGTTCATGTTAATCGTTTTTATCTCGCACGGGCGGAGAGATTCGAACTCCCATCAACGGTTTTGGAGACCGCTATTCTACCATTGAACTACGCCCGTATTACCAAAAATCTTCTTTCTATCCCTATTCTGTTTCCCCGATAGCTTTCGGGAGCACTACGCCCCTTCCTGGCATTTTGCCCCTGATAATTATCAGGAGAACGATGCCTTAAGAAAGCTAAAAGCTATTCCGCAAGGTGCGAAACAGCTTTTAGTAATATGTCCCAAAGATAAATAAACTTTGGAATTTTTTAGATAAGGGGGTTGAGCGTCAGCTAAAAGCATTCGCTTTAGTCCTTATTTTATGATTTCAGTCACCTGACCTGCACCTACTGTACGGCCACCTTCACGAATCGCGAATTTCAAACCTTTCTCCATTGCGATCGGCTGGATCAGCTT
>CAMLGP010000457.1 GCA_946479535.1 uncultured Bacteroidota bacterium | reverse complement strand
ATGCGCGAGGATTTATCAACTCATGTGGATAAAAAAGAGGTGAAACTTATGTGGATTACCGGCCACAGAATGGGCCGATGAGGTCAGAAAAAGGAAGTTGATTGACATTGGATTCGCTTACGGTTCTTCAATGGACAAAGGAAATCATGTTATGGACGGTTTAACCCGTGGTTAGCGGATCTGGATATTGGATGGATCTGAGGGGCTAGTCCTCGTCAATCAACTTAAAACAAAAATATATCCACACCCTTATGTGTACAAGCGCATTATTGCTGTGTTTGATTTTCTCAGCTTTTACGCCAATAATCGTAGGAGAACGATTACGATAGTTTAGTTACTACGATTCTGTAATTGCTTTTATAAAGACGTCTTCGAATATCCTATAGAATAAAGTATAATGATAGTTAGTGTCAATTTTTTGAAACTGAAAAGAATAGAGAAGGTAAAAAAAACTACATTTGGCATCGGAAAAATACATCCACCTGTCTGCATAGTTGTTTCGTGTGTTTGCTGATGACAGGCTGCCATACAGTTGATTGCATAAACCAAAGCTTACTATGACAACTCAGCAGATTAAAGTGGCCATTGCTGATGACCACAAAATTTTCCGGGACGGCATACGTATGTCGCTCAAAGACAAGGAGTACCTGAAAATACTTTGGGAGGCGGAAGATGGGAAGGACCTGATGCACAAGCTTCAGCTTAAGCTTCCTGATATCATCCTGATGGATATCAGGATGCCGGAAGTAGACGGTATCAATGCAATCAGCATGATCCGAAAGGAGTATGAAAGCGTCAAGATCATAGTCCTTACCATGTATGATGACCAGGAAATGATCACCAAAATGATGGAAATGGGCGCTAATGCGTACCTGACCAAGACCACTGACCCGGAAGAGATCTACCAGGCCATACTGACCTGCATGAATGATGATTTCTATTTCAATGAATTGGTGAATAAGGCCGTGTTGCTGAAATTACAGCATAAAAAGACGGTCCGCCAGTTTTATCCTAATCCTGTCAAACTTTCTGAAAAGGAGATTAGAATATTAAAGCTGATCTCTGAAGACAAGACTACTGAAGAAATATCCAAGGAAGTTTTCCTTAGCCCCAGGACCATTGAAACGATCCGGCAGAATATGAAACAGAAAGTGGGGGCTAAAACTATTGCCGGGCTTGTAATGTATGCGATGAGAAACAAACTTCTCGAATAGCTTCCACTGGCATGATTAATATTAATGATCTCTTTTTTGATGGCCATTATAAAGATATCTGGCGTGCTATTATCCCTGCCCAACTGACGGATAGGGAAATCAGGTTTATGCTGGAATATTTTGACCTTAAACCAGGTGATGAAGTGCTGGATATGATGTGCGGCTATGGAAGGCATTCACTCGCCCTGGCTGAAAAAGGCATCCGGGTTACTGCAGTAGATAATCTGTCGGAGTACATTACTGAAATCCGGGATAAGGCATTGGCATCCAATCTTCCTGTATTTCCCTTGCTGGCGAATATTATTGATTACCACCCTACGGGACGGTATAAGCTTGCCATCTGCATGGGGAACAGTCTCAATTTTTTTGATGCCGGCAATACAGCCAAATTGCTTCAGTATTGGGCAGAAGCATTGGCGCCAGGTTCCCATTTGCTGATCAATAGCTGGTCACTGGCCGAAATAGTGATTCCCCAATTTGTAGAGAGATCAGAAGCTGAGCAAGGCGATTTAAAGATCATTTCCCACTCAAAATATTTGTTTCATCCTACCCGTGTAGAAACTGAAACCCAGATGATAGATACTGTTGGAGGAATAGAGACCAAGACAGCAATTGATTATATTTTTTCGGTGAACGAAATTGAGCTATTACTGAAAGAAGCGGGTTTTCTCCTCAGAGAAGTGTATAGCATCCCGGGGCGAAAAAAGTTTGCTCTTGGTGAACCACGGGCCTATATTGTCGCTACCAGGCAGTAACTGTTAAGCTCTATTCTAAAAGGTTACAATACCATGCCGGATTGCTACCATTGCAAGACCTACCCGGCTTCTTACATCCAGCTTAAGGAATAACTGATCCCGTAATGTATCTATTGAACGTGGGTTCAACCCCATTTTTTGTGCGATTTCTTTATAAGTGAGATCAGAGCAGACCATTTTCATGAATTGAATATCCTGTGCTGAAAGCAAAGACCTTTGCAGAGGGATGTAACCGTTCTCGTTGCTTCGAAAAAGGTTGATCAATTTGCCAGTAGTATGGTTTGAATAATAGAATCCCGACTGCATCACAGAGCGTATAGCAAATTTAAGTTCAGACGGATGAATATCTTTTTTCAGAAAGCCTTTAACGCCGGTTTGTAATAGGCGGATCAGGGATAATTCAGAATCGTACATAGTCAACATCAGGATGGGTATCTTGGGGAATTCACGGTGCAAAAACTCGGATGTTTCAAATCCGTCCATTTCAGGCATATTGAGGTCCATGATTATCACATCCGGAATTATTCCGTCCAGGATTGCGTTTTTAATTTCCTTGCCATTGGCAGATTCGTTAATAACCCGACAATCTTCGAAACTGTTAATTAAGACTGCGAGTGCATTGCGAAGCAATACATGATCGTCTACCAGGGCCACTCTTACTATTTTTTCTTTTTTCTCCATGATTATATTGGAATGATGAATTGTAGTAATGTTCCATTATCCGGTTTGCTGGATATTTCCATTGCGGCTCTTATCATCCGGCTTCTTGCCTGCATGTTTTTTATCCCTGCTTTCCCTTTATTGGAGAAACTATCTGGATCGGTTAATGGAAAGCCTTTACCATCATCCTGTATGTAGATGTGTAGGTCGCTGGTAGAGTATTTTAATATCAGTGAAGCGTTTTTAGCTTCAGAATGTTTCAGGATATTATTAAATGATTCCTGTATTATTCTGAAGATGATAAGTTCCTTCTGGGAATCCATATATACGGGTTCCCCTTCAATTTTAAATGAGATGAAAAGAGTACTGGAATCTTTAATTCTGGTTAACTCATTTTCCAGTGCCATAATGAGCCCATAACTGTTAATGATATCTGCGTTCAGGCTTTTGGAAATATCTTTTAATTGGGTTATAGATTCGCTCAATAATTCTACTGAGGAATCGATTTGAGAAGAGGCTTTTTCCTTTTCTTCTAAGTTTAGGGTATTTAGACGAAGCTTGATTAAGGACAGAGTCAGTCCTATATTATCGTGTATCTCTTGAGATATGTGTCGAAACATATTTTCTTGAACTTCTAGTTGTGTGACAATAAGTTTTTTTTCGTGTTTTAATTTAAGTTCGCTGTATGTTCGCTGATACAGTGTCCTTTTCTGTTGATATAAATAAACGACAAGTATCATTAGACCCCCTAATAATAGTATTAGGAAAGTAGTGATGGCCAAAAAGATAATTATATGAACTCCTTCTTGCATAAGTACGCCTTGATTATCATTATGAAAAGAAGGATATAGAAAATATAGAATACAGAATATAATTCTGTCATTAAGCTCGAATGACTTTCTCTTAGATAATTCTCTAATAGCGAATAAGGCAAGGTGCATGTAGCAAAAAAGGACCGCCCTGTGATTATCCAAAAAGCGGGCTCCTTCTTTAAATTCAAAACTGGTGGCTTCTTG
>CAMLGP010000456.1 GCA_946479535.1 uncultured Bacteroidota bacterium | reverse complement strand
CCTTTATTGAGTGCTGATTTTTGAATCCAATGGTTCAGGATTAAACTTCAACAGTAAACTTTTAGTCAGTTATTTATTAATCTGGCGCCTAACATTTGGGCAGCTTTTTCCAGATTGGATCCTGCGTTCCTGATATTTGATTCAAGGTTGCTGCCTTTATCATTGATACAAATGAGCTCTTCGAAATATTCTTTTAGCAACCCGGAATTTTCAATCCTTCCCGCCATACCTATTACAGGAATTGAAAATTGTTTTGCCAGCTTTGCAACACCCATGGGACCCTTTCCCTGAATTGTTTGCCGATCAAGGCTTCCTTCGCCTGTAATTACAATTTCTGCCTTCCGGAGTTCTGCAGTGAATTGGGTGATGTTCAGGAAATAATCAATACCGTTAACTAATGATGCATCCAGAAATACATTGAAGGCTGCGGCAATGCCGCCAGCAGCTCCGCCATGTTTGATTGTTGACATGTCCTTGCCGGTGGTCTGTAGCGTTATATGGCTGAAGTGAGTAAGACAATTTTCAAGTTCATTAACCTCGGATGGGGAGGCTCCTTTTTGGGGACCAAATACAACTGCTGATCCATTTTCTCCCAATAAGGGATTTTCAACATCACACAAAACAATGAATTTTCTCTCCTTTAGTTTTTCAAATGAGGGGGGAATAATGATGTTGGCAAGTTGAGGTAATGAAGAGGGTAATTCTGTCAATTCATTTCCGGATTTATCAAAGAATTTTAAACCTAATGCTTTAAGCATTCCGGTTCCTCCATCAACAGTGGCGCTACCACCAATGCAAAGGATAATCGTTTTTGCATTTTTGGAAATGCATTCGGCAATCAGTTCACCGGTTCCATAGGTATTTGCATGAACTGGGTCATATTCGGCTGGCTTTAATAATCGTAATCCGGAGGCATTGGCCATTTCAATTATTGCGGTGTGATCATTTACCCATCCATAGCTGGCGGTGATTCTTCTGCCTAATGGGTCATGAACAACCGACTGGATAGTTTTTCCGTTCAATCTATCTATAAGCAGTGCTCCTGTCCCATCTCCGCCATCTCCAATTGGGAATTCAATAATAGAACATTGCAATCCGCTTTTTTGCAAACCAGAACTAATGGCTGCAGCCGCCTCGCCTGCATTCAGACTATTTTTAAAAGAATTGGGAGCAACCAGTATTTGCATGATCACAAAATAATAAGAGATAAAATATAAATGATGATCATCATAGTTAACCCCATCAATACGGAAGCGATGGTGTGCACGCGCAACATGGTATTGATGCAGATATCTGAGAATTTGGATATCACCCAGAAATACGCATCATTGGTATGGGATATGACCATTGATCCGGCCCCCATACTCAACACTGCCAGCAAATGTCCATTGTCTGAGTCCAACCCAAGTGCCGCCAATAAGGGCAATACTATTGATGAAGCAGTAATGATTGCAACCGTGCTTGAGCCCTGTGCTGTTTTAATTATACTGGTGAGCAGGAATGGAAACCAGATACCAATGGTTGCCAGATCAAGAGTATTACTGAAATGCTCTCCAATATGCGTTGCGGCAAGTACGGCGCCAAAGGCACCTCCTGCACCAATGATAACCAGTATGGATGCCGCTTTCTCTACAGATGCCGATAAATGAAGACTTAATTCCTTCCTGTTCTTTACAGACAATAAGGCCAGTATTACTCCTATTGCCAGGGCTACTGAAGGATCACCAATAAGGAATATGCAACGTTTTAACCAGCCATCTTCCATATTGGTCAATCCGATTATGGATTTAATAGCCATTAACAGGATGGGAATTACTACAGGCAAAAATGAAACGAGGGCAGAAGGGTTTCCTGCACTTTCATCAACCGCATCCTCTTCGCTATTTCCGGATCCATAAGATGATTTTCTTCCGGCATATTTTGCCCACCAATGTCCTATCAGCATGGCCGGAATTGCGATAAGAATTCCATATCCGATCAGTTTTCCCAATTCCACATTCAAATTAATAGCTGCAGCAGTGACACCGGGATGTGGTGGAACCAGCACATGAACTGCATATAGACCAGAAGCCAGCGATATACTCATTTGCGCAATGGACATTCCTGTCTTCCTGGTCATGGATTTATTAATACCATTCAATACTATGTATCCTGAATCACAAAATATAGGAAGTCCCACTATAAAACCGGTTATGGATAATGCCATTGATGCCCTTTTGGTTCCAGCCAAACCCAGAATATAATTCGCCATTACCTGGGTACTTCCATTCTTTTCAAGCAACACTCCTATTGAAGTACCCAATACTATAATAATGGCCAGTTTAGACATTGTTTCGCCAAAACCATTCTTAACCAGGGTAAGTATCTCCAAAAATGGGAGCTGAACTCCCAGCCCCGTTACAAAGCAGGCGATCAATAACGCAAAAAAGGGATGAACCTTAAATCTTACAGTTAATATTACAATGGAAGCAATACCTGCAATCAGAAACAGGATCACCTGGAGAAAGGAAGCATTCATGTTTCCAAAAATAGGAAGAAGAGGGAATTGGGAAATTTTGAAATCGGGAAATTGGGAAATTCCCTGAAAAATGAGGGGTTCTAATGTCAGCTTAAAGTATGCCTGGGACTGTTATTAGGTACAATTGAAATAAATTTCCCAATTTCAAAATTTCAAAATCTCCCAATTTCTAGATCCTTCAAAACCCGCGCTGGCTTGTTGCCACACTTGGCTTTTCATAAGGACCACGGAATGTTGTTACATCAATGGCAAAATGCCTGGTATAGATCTTAGTATCTTCAAACAGCTTCTTTAAACGGAGGGCAGAAGTTTCAAACGATTTTCCATCACGGGTATCATAATCATTTAATATCAATCCACCTGCCTCCTTTAACATGGCCTGGGGATCATCAAGGTAATAATACAATACGGCGAGATTGAAATAACTCGCATAACGGATCTTGCGATCATGTTTGCCAGTGCCGGGATATTTCTTCTTAAGGCTTTCAAAATAATCGATCACAGGCTGAACCTGCTCCCTTAAATTCCCCAATGGCCTGTTAGCACTGATTCCGAAAAGCGCATCCTTCAGTGTAAGAAATGCATTACGATGATTGGTATATTCAGGATCTTTACGTGAATCAATGATCCACATGTGATCGGTTACAGTAGCTACACCATATCCAAAATTATCAGTAAGCTGATCACTCAGGTAATGCATGGCCCTGGTAACACAATTCTTGAACAATTGCTCGGTAATGGCAAGGCTGTTTAAAAGGAAATAACCTTCTGCCATATATTTTATTGCAAATTCGGGGCTGCTGTAAACCTGTTTGTATTGCCTGTCTGCGAGCACAATAGTTTTATAATGAGCCCCCTTATAATCATTCACCTCTGCATTGCCGGAAAAAGTATATGTCACTTCCTGATGGTATAGGGTGCGGGTACCAGTTTGTACGCCCTTGTTGTCTTTGATCACTTCTACCCTCTCTTTTACAGAAAAAGATTCAGGGATGAGATCTTCCAGTTTAACCATTACCTGCAGATGGCCTTCTTTGGGAAGATGTTTCCATCCTTCCAGGTAAACAGATTGCTCTGGATCCATATTAGCCAGATACCCCTGCATGAGGCGGGTAGCTTCTACTGACACATTATAGGT
>CAMLGP010000455.1 GCA_946479535.1 uncultured Bacteroidota bacterium | reverse complement strand
ATCACTCAGGATTTTAAGGGTAGCTTTATAGCGCCGGCATTCATTGACATCCAGATTTATGGCGCACAGAGTAAACTATTATCTGCTTATCCGGAGCCAGACTCACTTGCAAAACTGGCTGATCATTGCCGGAAATCCGGTACAGCCTGGTGCATGCCTACTGTAGCCACTAATGAGCTTACTGTTTTTTATAAGGCAATCGATGCCATCCGGGAATACTGGAAAACCGGCGGAACAGGGATATTGGGATTACATGTGGAAGGTCCCTGGATAAACCCCTTAAAAAGAGGTGCGCACCTGGAGAAATTCATTCATTCGCCCAGTACTGAAGAAACCAGAGCATTACTTGATTACGGTAAAGATGTAATAAAAATAATCACACTGGCACCTGAAGTTTGCAGCAGGGAGGTTATTCAATTAATTCTCGCAGCTGGAGTTACCGTATCAGCGGGCCATAGCAATGCCAGCTATGAAGAGGCCCTGAAGGGTTTTGCTGCCGGCATTAATACTGTTACCCACCTCTTTAATGCCATGAGTCCTTTGCAACATCGCGCACCCGGACTTGTTGGTGCTACCTTTAATTCAAATGTGATGGCAAGCATTGTTCCTGATGGTTATCATGTAGATTTTGCAGCCATCAGGATTGCGAAAACGATAATGAAGGAAAGGCTGTTTGTTATTACCGATGCGGTTACTGAAACAACTACCGGTCCTTATCAGCATTACCTTGCCGGTGATAAATACGAATCTGCAGGAATACTTAGCGGATCAGCACTTACGCTGCAAAAATCAATGACCAACCTGATAAATCATGCAGGCATTGAATTGGAAGAGGCATTAAGAATGTGCAGCCTGTATCCTGCAAAGGCAATTGGTATCCAGGGAAAATCCGGACTACTGGCTTCTGGTTACTCAGCAGATATGGTAGTCTTAAATGATAAATTGCAGGTGGTTACCGCTCTTTATCACTGATATACCCTGCGGACGGTATTGCCATCTCTTCTTTTTTTTGAACCTTACAGTATCCCCATTCTCCAATTTTAAACTGCCAACAACAATGAGAAAAGTTCTTTCAATTGCAGCCATTCTATTAATTACAATTGCTGCAGTTTATTTTTCTTCCTGTACTAACGAAACTGCTGTACAAAGCAACAACAATGAAGATTCACTTAAACTGGTAATTGAGCGAGGTAAATACCTGGCCTACCATGTAGCAGGTTGTATGGATTGCCACAGCAAAAGAGATTTTTCAAAGTATTCAGGTCCGGTTGTTCCGGGCTCGGAAGGTGGTGGTGGATTGTTGTTCGATCCAAAATTCGGATTACCTGGAATGATCTATAGCAAAAACATTACTTCGGACACTGCTACCGGAATTGGCGCCTGGACAGATGATGAGATACTGCGAGCAATGACACAGGGTATCAGTAAAAAAGGCGACACTCTCTTCCCGATTATGCCTTATCCCAATTATAACAGAATGGCAAAAACGGATCTGTTGAGCATAATCTCTTTTATAAGGACATTAAAGCCTATTAATAATGTTGTGCCTGCGCGACAGCTTTTTGTGCCAATTGGAGTTATTTATCCCGGTAAGGTTTTACAACCCTCTATTGATAGCAACTTGGCTCCGCCTGCCAGTGATGCGGTTAAATATGGAGGATATCTTGCCATGATGGCTGATTGCGGTACCTGTCATTCGCCATTGACGCCACAAGGTCCGGATCATACCCGCATGTTTGCAGGTGGTTATCTATTTGATCTGGGATCAAATAAGGTAGCCTCTGCCAATATCACTCCGGATTCAACCGGAATTGGTGGATGGTCAGAGGAACGATTCATGAACAAATTCACTACCTGTCGCGATAGCAGTCAGATTAATCGTGATCCGGGTAATCAAAATACCATTATGCCATTATCCTTATTGGCAGGAATGAAAGATGAAGATATTAAAGCAATCTATGCCTACCTGAAAACAGTGGCGCCTATTAAAAATGTTGTAGAGAAATTCCCTAAATAAATATTGAGAGCACACATCAGAATCGAAAGGCCTCGTTAATAAACGGGGCCTATTTTATTTTACAATGGCAAGCGCCATTCCATCATGCTCTTTTGCTCCTACTGTTTGAATAATAGTTGCTATTACCGCAGGATTAACAGCCAACGCAGCATTAAATCTTTTAACACCAGCTACCATTTCATCCGGACTTTTGTCATTTAGTACTTTGCCTTCACGGATAACATTATCCGCAACAATCAATGTTCCGGGTCTTGAAAGCTTTAGTGACCAGTCGAAATACTCCTTATAGGGAGGTTTATCCGCATCAATGAAGATCATATCAAAGGGACCTGCTCCTTCTTCAACGAGTTTGGGTAATAAATCAACTCCTTTACCTACCCTGATCTCTACAACAGAACTTAAACCTGCACGATCAATATTCTTTTGCGATACTCGTGCATGCAAAGGTTCATATTCCAGGGTGATAAGCTTTCCGTCTTTTGGCAATGCACGTGCCAGCCAGATAGTGCTGTATCCAGCCAGTGTCCCTATCTCCAGGATCTTTTTGGCATGACAGAGGTATGCCAGCATTTGAAGGAATTTTCCCTGGTTGGGAGAAACGCTGATAGGGGGAATATTTGCTTCTTTTATTGACTGTTCAACTGCAGTAAGACTGCTGTCTTCCTGTTCAAAAAGGCCGGTGATATATTCATCAACTGCCCCAAATATTTTCAGGTCCATGATCTAGTTTATGGAAATGAAAGTTAAGAAATAATTTACTCACGGATAGCCAGTTCACCATTCCTTCTGATACCAGCTATCCGGGAAACGGCGGTATTGGTTAGAGGAATGGATATTCCAAAATGAAAATCAAACTGGTCTTTTTTTTCATTGTACCCGATGAATACAGGTTCTGATATTACTCCATATTCATAAAGACTGGAAGAAATAATTCCTTTAAAATCCTTTATAGTAATTGTTTTCCGAAGTATTGTATCCTTATTGCTGATAATAAGTATATCCGTTGCAAATCCGTGGGTCTTGAATTCCTGCCTGTTATCAGGTATTAGTTTTTCAGGGATAGAGAGTACATTATTCAAAAGGCAATAGTATTTTCCGGCTATCCTGATCTCCTCTCCAGGTTTGCCTTCATCCAATCCAGAAAATGTGACAGGCTGCGTATAGCTTCTTTCATAGTTCTTTCGTACTGCTTCCATTGAAAGGATTGAACTATCACCTCCTGCGTTTACAAAGGATGTAGTTGCTTTCGGCTTTTCACCGCAGGAAATAAAAATGATAAGAAAAAGGATAAACCATTTTTGCATAATGCCGGAGATAGAAATAATCAGTCGGCAGTAAATGTAACAATTACAGGAACATGATCACTGTAATGTTTCCAGTCTTTGAACAGGCCAATTTCCACGGATTGCAAGCGGTTCGCCAGGTCGGCGGATACAAAGCAGTAATCCATATGGTAAGGCTTGTTCTGATGGCGATACAAATAAAAGGTTGGGTGTTCTTCCCGCCCCTGGTCCTGTTGATGGAAAAGATGATAGGTGCTATGAATGCCTTTCTTTTCAAGGAATTTCACAACGTTGGAATGATTGCCAGCCCTTCTTTTTTTATCCCAAATTGTATTGCTATTAAAATCGCCTGCCAGTA